>JABXGU010000144.1 GCA_016550415.1 archaeon
CGTTATAGCGAATGTATCCGCTACGAAGATGCGTCGCAACAAAGAGCAAGGAGAAGTAGGCATTGATGAGTCGCGAATTGAGTAATCCTAGCATGAAATAGGGATTGTAGGGTGCACGTGTTTGGGTTATGTAATAGACGCGACCTAGAGCATGTCCGGTTTGATCTAACGCGACTCGTAGGTGCTTTGCCATTCCTGCAATCACAAGTTTAGGTTCTTCGAAATCTCGCCATTGATCAAGGGTAGATAATCTGGACGTGTAAGAGAGGAATTTCTTGCGGCGTAAGTGATACCGACGAACATCTCCAGCATTTAGAAAAGGTAGAGTTTTTTGTTGTCTAGTTTTGCTGAGTTCCTTATAAGCAGAGACTGAAAGGAGTTGTTTGGTAAAACCAGTTTTAGCGATTCCACAACGAATTGTACAGGCCTGACCTAAGGGAATGGTGTTGTGGATGAGTTTCCGAAGTATAGAGAATTTTTCTTCGGTTAGTGCTGGAGCTAGGATAGTATTAGGCAGTGTAGTGTAGTAGTGTTGAGGGACTTGATTGACGTTAAGAGGCTCTGATGCCATATCGTTTGAGTCAGTTGGTGGTGTGGGGATATGGACCTTATTGTGCTTGACATCTTCTGGAGATTTTGGTTTTCGGATGATGATGATATGAGGATAGGTTGCAGCATCTTCGAAGATATTTAGATGAGAGATATCAACCATCCGTTCAATGACATAGCTATTGACAAGGAATTTTCGGAGAAGGCTTCCGTAATCTGCTGCGAGTACTTTATTACTGACGATGAAACCGAGGCGCCCCCCTGGTCGAAGTAATGTTAAACCCAGTTCGATGAAAGGGATGAGAATATCAAATTGCTGGTGGACGGTTCGATAGCGACTGCGGATGTACTCCTTAATCTGAGGATCTATTGCTTTAATGCCAAGGAAGGGGGGGTTTCCGACGATTACATCAAAACCTGCATCACGCATCACCCAAGGGTAGACACGCTGCCAATCGACGGGATGCTGTTTTTTTAGAGTGGATCCAAAGATTTCTTTCGCATTCATGTCAGTTTGAATAAGACTATTACCAATGAGTACACGCTGCGAGAAATCAGCTGGTGAACCTAAAAGTTTCTTACTGGCTTTTTCTAATTGTTCTTGACAAGCTTTGATCGCTTTTGCATCAATATCGATACCATGGATGCTGTCAACTATACTACGGCGAAGTAATCGCTGATTTGCAGCAGGGTAGGAATCCACTTTTTCAGATAAGAAACGAAGCGCTCCGAGTAGAAAGGCTCCATCCCCACAAGCTGGATCAAGAACAGTGAATTCTCCTAAAAGGCGGGTTGGATCCTCGGCGAAGGCAGGGCCCAGCGTATGACGGATAACATAGTCGACTGCCCAGTTAGGCGTATAGAATTGTCCTAAGCGTTTGCGTTTCCTTTTTGTTTTTTTCCGTCCTTTCACCATCATGGGCATTACCGTCTCCAAGGTCTCTAATTTTACTTTTTGCCCCTCGTTACACCCTTTGGACTTCCATTACTTAGTTGTTCGCGTTATCGACGGTTTTGTACCTGGCTTTCGGGTCTGTTTCTTCACTGCCTTTGCATTATCAATAATTTGTTGTGCCTTCTTTGTAGAGATTGATAATGCCTGGGCAAGGGTTTCAGCATCAGCGCGGGTTATCAGTTCAGGCGTTTCATAACCAAAATCTCGTAAGTCCTTAGCTTGTTTCTTCGAGAGGCCCTGGATTTTCATTAGTTTGGTAACCTCAGCCTCTTTCTGTTCTTTGATGCTTTTCAGTGAGGTGTCTACCTCCAAGTCTCGAATGGCACGACTCACCTGTCGACTGTCAACACTGATATCAATATCTTCAATGACTCTTTCATTCCAAACAACTTCCCGGGCATTCGTGAGTGGAAAGATACTAATCAACACAAGTGAAGCGGCGATAGGATAAACAAGGAGAGAAAGTTGCGCTTGCGAGGATAGTATCGTGATGATCCAGAGGATGGTTCCGAGGATTCCCACCATCATCCATCCAAACGCAGCTCGCCTGCCCTTCTTGCGAACCGCACCAATTTCAGCCCAGACTAGCCATGCTCCAACACCAATAATGAAGGCGATTACAAATGCTTCCAAAATTGATAGTATTAGGGAAACGGTAAGGCCTATGGTTTCGTCTAATTGGGCGGCTCCAAAAATACACAATAGACCAAGAAGGAGGGTTGCAATGTTAAAGACAAGTTTTCGACCTAATTTATCAGGAAGAAGGGTGAAGACAAAAATGGCACCACTGAGTCCAACCAAAATCATTTCGGTTGCAAAAGGCATTAAATTGTTAAACAGATTTTCGTAAATGAAGCGGAGATGAACTGGTGTGGCCCATACATAGAGACCATAGGCTGCTAGATAGATGACCCACCAAATTGCGTAATGCCGAATGAATCCTGGAACCATATAGATCTGCAGTTCTTTTTTCCAAGGTTGAACTAGAAAGGCTATAATGAGAATGAGGAGGATCAGTCCTGCCGTCATTGCTGGAACAAATGATGTAGGCACAGGGAATTGCCAGAAGAAAGAAAAAAAGGCTGCTAGAAGAACTGTGATGACAGTAATTATCCCAACGATCTGACCACGACGTACACTGGAAACTAGTTGGTTTAGAAAAATCGTCAACGTAACTAAAACGTAACCGAATAAGAAGATGAGCAGAGCGAGAAACAAAAGACCTGTTAATGTTTGCCAAAAACTTAGTGGAAAAATCCATTGCACGATACCAATTGCCAGTATCAAAATTTCATTGAGTACAAGAATGAGCGAATGTCTGCGAAGTTTATCAGCAAGAATTCCTCCGAAAATTAACCCCAATATTAAGCTGAGTGATAACACTAGAACATATGTGAAGTCCAGC
>JABXGU010000145.1 GCA_016550415.1 archaeon
AGTTTCCCACCAAAATTCGCAGCAGTGATCTTTGTTAAGCCAGGAACCTTTGTTGCAGCGTGAAGGGCAGCACGCATACCAGCATCGACTGCTTGTCGGCTAATTCCGTTTAGAACAATTTCAAGAACGCTTGTTACGCCCAAAGGAACTTGGGAGTTGGGAACCTGTTCACGAAGAGTCGGGCAAAGGAATGTGTTAGTGGAGGCTGTGAGAAAGTCATACTTGGAGCCTACTTTACTACCGCTTCGACAAATACCACCAGGGAATGGAGCAACACATCCATCCACTTCATAAATAGCTGCAACAGCAGCTTCTGCAGCTTTTAGGGTTCCTTTTGGCGTCTTACCCATGAGGATTAGATTTCCTCCTCCGACACCTTTGGCTATTCCGAATTTTTGTTCGATGACAAATTCGCCTTCAATTACAGGTATTCGCCAGAGAAGCAGTTGTTCACCAACTCGTTTGCGATTTTCGAACCCATCACCAAAATATCGTAGTTGATCGCCAACATCAACCCATTCTGTGGCTTTGTCTATAGCGTTGTATACAGCGGTTGTGGGACATGTTAGAATACATTGACCTGTCCGTTTTCTTAGTTGCTTTGCTAGCTCCTTCGATTTCAATGCTGCAAAAAGGATTGTAACACCTGGTCGCTTATCTGGCGTTTCAGTATTTGGGATGATTTTGTCGATTCCTGCTTCGATTTTGCATTCGATGACTGATGTGGCAAAGCCTGCAGTGGATAGGGCGGCAACTTTCGCCCAATTGGGAGTTGCAGCCGTTATGAGTATTCGGGCAACCATCATGTCAAAGGCTTCAGCATATGTATCTTCGATTTCTACTCCGTTCAATTCCATATTGGGAACCCCAAGGGAAATTAGTAATAATTAATAATAGTATTTCTGTATAACCTAAAGCTGTTTATGCTAGTTCAGGAAAATGTGGCACACCCGTAAAAGTGAACAGATGTTCCAACTTTTAGGTAACCATGTCAAGCGAAATAGGAGTTAGAAATCATGACTGCATCAAAGATCACGTTACGACCCCTCCTTGAACCAACAGAGCGAATTCCAATACATGCAGCTGCAATATCACCTGACACCCTTGCTGGTAAAACATTGGAAAAAATAGGGAAAATCCGAATCTGGCAAGGGAATAGGCGAATCAATCTAGAAAAAGTATTCGACATATCAGGAAAGGTGGAAAAGACCCCTGACAAAACGACTATTGAGGTTACTGGGAACATCCCACAAGTTAGACATTTGGGAGAGGACATGACAGCGGGAACCGTAATCATACGTGGTGATGCAGGGATGCATTTAGGCACTCGTATGAAGGGGGGAATAATTGAGGTTCGTGGGAATGTGGACCATTGGCTGGGAGCGGAGATGTCGGGAGGAGCCATTCGAATTAATGGCAATGTCGGTGACAAAGCAGCATCGGCTTATTTGGGCAGCAAATATGGTATGAAAGGAGGGAGCTTATACATCAAAGGAAATGCAGGTAACGAACTTGGCATGGGTATGCGCCGAGGTGTCATTGTCGTTGATGGAAATACCGGTGCTTATACAGGAACTCACATGCTAGCAGGGACAATTATTGTCCGTGGCCAGCTAGGAGATCGAGCTGGTGCTGCAATGCGTTATAGGGGTACAATTATTGCCCTCGGTGAAGCCGAAAAATTGTTGCCAACTCATCTTTTTAATGGTGAATATGAATCCATGCTCTTTCTCCATCTCCTCATGGATGCCATTGAGCAGGAGATACCCAGTGTCACCTTCACTCCACAGGAACGCGTTGGTCCATATCTACGATATACAGGCGATTTTGGTTCTGGAGGTCGAGGTGAATTACTCCTTTTCAAGCCAAAGAATAAGCACCACCTTAAAGATGAGAATAATGGCAAGCAAAGTCAAGCTTAGTTTAAACAAACTTGCAATGAAGAAGGTTAGGCAACTAACTGTAGAAAGCAAAGCATTGCGTGTTCAAGTTCTAGCAAGAAAGGGAAAACCAACAATCATTGATTGCGGAATAGAAGTTCCAGGAAGCCTAGAGGCAGGTCGCCTCGTGGCAGAGATTTGCATGGGTGGTCTTGGCAGCGTTGTATTAACCACAATGATGCTTAATGGACATAATTTCCCAGCCACGCAAGTCATTACTGATGCTCCTGCCCTATCTTGTCTTGGAGCACAAGCTGCAGGATGGAATATTAAGGTTGGAGACTTTTTCGCGTTGGGTTCTGGACCAGCTCGTGCTTGTGCACTTGTAGAAGATAAGCTCTTTGAACACTTGAAATATGCAGACAGCCACACTGAAGCCGTCCTAATTCTTGAAACACGCAAAATCCCGGGACCTGATGTGTGCAAACACATTGCTGATGCTTGTAAAATAAAACTAGAGAACCTTTACCTAATAGTAGCTCCAACAGCTAGTATAGTTGGCTCAGTTCAAATTGCTGCAAGAATTGTGGAAACAGGCATACATAAACTCAAGATGCTTGGCTTCGACCCAAACAAGGTGCTAAGCGGATTAGGCATCTGCCCCATTGTTCCTGTAGCACGAAAGGATGTACGTGCAATGGGATTGACCAATGATGCCATTCTTCAAATGGGCCAGACCTTTTTCTTCATTCAATCTGCAGAAGATGACGACATTGCAGCATTGACAAGAAATGTCCCTTCATCTACTTCGTCAGCATATGGTAAACCATTCCACCAAATCTTCAAAGATGCAGGTGGTGACTTCTATAAGATTGATTCGATGCTCTTTGCTCCCGCCCAAATTACTATTTCTGATCTCCGTACCGGTATTCTTCACACAGCAGGTAAACCTGATCCTGTACTCTTCTTGAAATCAATCGAAAGCACTCTCGCCTAACTCCTTAATCGGAAGTAACCAAACACATTAATTTGCTAGATGAATGTAAGTATCAGTCTATTAGAGGTGTTTAGAAATATGCCTGAGTTATCATCTGCAGAAGTTGCAGAACGCTTCTACAAATACCTCGTTGAGGGTAATAAGGAAAAGTGGTTGAAAACCTTTACAGCATATCATCAGCGTACATCATCTAGCTATGGCTCATCCCCAGATCTTTACTGGCGGGCTTATCAGAAATTCAAGTGTACCTATAAGCGCTTACCTGAAAAAGAAGAGGCTACCAGTGATAAAAGACATAGGCACTGGTTTCAGAGATACAAAGCTGATGGCTCAAAGACAGGAATGCCATTACCAATTACTATAATTCGTGATGAAGATTCAAAGGGTGAATGGCGCGTAGATGTTGCAACCATCTAACAGATGGACAATTAGCCTAATTTTTTCGCTTGCCAAATAAGTGTCCAAAAGACTAAAAGCACCAGCAAAGTGGTGTTTATTGAATACTTCGCATTTGGAGGCGATAAAGACGACAATAAAACCAGGTATTTCTCCCCAAGATATTGCCCAGCTTTTTTACAAGCTAATAGAGAAGGGTGATCGTGACGAATGGCTGAAGACCTTCACCATGTGGCATCAGGAACGAGCAGATCGTTATGGTTCTTCACCAGACCTCTATTGGCGAGCTGCTATGCGAACGCAGGAGAAGTATGGATACAAGTACGTTTATCTCCCAAAGAAGGATCAACAGGTTAGTGACACACATTGGAAGATTTGGTTCCAGCGAGTGAATCGTGATGGCAAAAATAGTGGTATGCCACTCCCAATCCATATTCGCCGTGACGAAGATGCTGGCGGCGAGTGGCGAGTAGATACTGCTACTGTTTGATTTTCCTTCTCAAGCACAACCTCTAGCGACCAAGGGAGGAGGCGATTTAGGTCCTTCTTCCTCCTTCCATCTTTTTTTAATATCAACCATCAATTAAGTAGCTCCTTATAATTTTCTCTTGATGAAGTTGAAAATTACATATTTTTTGTATAAATGATTTTGAAAACGCTGTTGAGAAAGAAAAACAATATTGGTAATAATGGCAACCACAATAAGTAATACTTAATTAGTGGTTATGAATCAGCTGATAAGGAGCAACCACGTAATGTTCAATGTCAAGAACATAATTAGTATTGCTGACATGACTACAGAGGAAATTGTCACTATTCTTGACCAAGCAGAAAAAATGGAGAGAATTGCTAAAGGAGGAAAGCAATCACGACTGCTTGAGGGACGCATTCTTGCCACTCTTTTCTATGAACCTTCAACCAGAACACGCCTAAGTTTTGAATCAGCGATTGCTCGGTTAGGTGGAGCTACCATTAGTGTAGCTGATGTAAGCGCCTCTTCTGTTGCAAAAGGTGAGAGCCTAGCTGACACAATTCGAACTGTAGAAAATTATTGTGATATCATCGTTCTTCGTCATCCATACGAGGGAGCAGCGTATTGGGCTGCTAAAGTTGCTAAGGTACCAATTGTCAATGCTGGAGATGGAGCAGGGCGGCACCCCACCCAAACACTGCTTGACCTCGCCACAATTAGAAAAAGCCAAGGAAGATTAAGCGATTTGAATGTAGCTTTTCTAGGCGATCTTCGATTTGGTCGCACTGTACACTCTCTAGCATACGCCATAACACGCTTCAATAACCGATTATTCGCCATTGCGCCTGAAGGACTCGAACTTCCTGAGGAGATTTTATTGGACTTAAAAAGTCAAGATAAGGAAATTATCCAAACAAAGGATTTACAGAGCATATTGCCTGACTTAGATGTGTTGTATGTAACTCGAATTCAGAAGGAACGATTTCCTAGCCCAGCAGAGTATGAGCGTGTCCGTGGAATATATCGCATTGAACCCTCCTTACTTGAACAAGCCAAGGGCACTCTCGACATTCTCCATCCTCTTCCCCGTGTAGATGAGATTGCACCTGAGGTAGATCAAACACCATATGCACGCTACTTTACTCAAATGTTTCATGGACTTACGGTTCGCATGGCAGTACTATCATTGCTTCTGGAGGCTAAATCATGACTCGTTCCCAAAAAACACCAAGCACCCCAGCTAATCCAGATGGTAATAAGACGCTTCAGGTTCGGAAGATTAGTAATGGAACCGTCATTGACCATATCACAGCTGGTTACGCGCTTGCTGTATTAGAGATATTGGGGATTACAGGGCGAGAGGGCTACATCATTTACATCGCTATGAACGTTCAAAGTAAACGTATGGGTATGAAGGACATCATCAAGGTAGAAGGGCGAGAGTTAACTACAGATGAGATTAATAAAATCGCCCTCATCGCACCTATCGCCACTATTAACATAATAAGAGAATACCGAGTCCACGCAAAGCACCGTATTACTTTGCCTGATAAGATTGAGGGCATCGTCCACTGCTCTAACCCTAGTTGTATTACAAATAACGAACGTGGCATCACAAATAACTTCAAAGTGATACAGCGAAATCCTGTTACAATCCGCTGCACTTATTGTCAGCACATCACCAGCCATGATAACATTATCAACCAACTCCTCGGACTCATCTAACTATCACAATCCTAGCATCAATAAAATGGAGACCCGAGACTCATGACACCCATATTTGGAACTAAATTCCGCAAGGCAATAGAGCATAGGGCAGAAACACAGCACTCACGAGTCATCCACGCCCTTGACATCGCTGATACATTTCGACCGGATGTGTCAGCGCCTAAAAAGCAGCAGTTAATCAGCCGAGCCTGCAAGCTAGCTCAGGCAATAGCACCTCACGTTGCCGCGATCAAGCTAAATTATCCGCTGGTTCTTTCCACAGGGCTTGAGATAGCTGAACATCTCAAGCAAGCAGAGCCAAATATACCTCTCATTGCTGACTTCAAGGTAGCAGACATCGACAGTACCAATGCTTGGATTGCCAGTCATGTCTTCAGTTCTGGTATTGACGCAATTATTATTCATGCCTTTATTGGAACCGACGCAATACAAGCTGTCCTCGATGAGGCTCACAACTATGGCGACCGTGGTGTTATCCTTGTCGTTGACATGAGCCACCCTGGTTCGCTCCAATTCATCCATCCTCAAGCTAAACGATTTGCTCAACTTGCTGTAGACCTTGGCGTCACAGGAGTCATCGCACCCGGTACTCGCCCTAAACACATAACCCAAATTCGAACATGGATTGGTCCTAATCTCTTAATTTTCGCACCCGGGGTTGGTGCCCAAGGTGGCAAGCCTGGCTCTGCCATTGCAGCTGGTGCCGATTATGAAATTATTGGACGGTCAATCTACCAAGCCTCAAAACCTGCAGAAGCAGCCAAACGATTTGGTGATAGTACATACAAAGCTGGTCAATCAAAAGTAATACCTCAATCGGAACAAATCTTATCACCAATACCCACTTCGAATGATGCAGCGATAACCAAGGAGGTAGCCCTTATACTCCATGATGCGGGAGCTTGGAAGTTTGGCTCCTTCATTCTCGCCTCAGGACAAACTAGTCCTTATTATCTCGACCTCCGCTTAATTCCCTCTCATCCACAAGCATTTACCAAGTTAATCAACTTGCAGGTCAGCTGGCTAGCTGCTCACTTAGACATAAAATTTGACAGAATTGCTGGAATACCCACCGCTGGGCTGTCCTTTGGCACTTTGCTTGCACATCAACTTAACAAGCCGCTCCTATATGTACGAAACATGGCAAAGAAACATGGTCTTGGGCGCATTGTCGAAGGTGAGTTACACCCAGGCGACCATGTCCTCGTTGTGGACGATCTAATTTCAGATGGAGCCAGTAAACTCGACGCTGTTCAAGCCCTCCGAGCAAAAGGCGCAAAAGTCACTGATGTATTCGTTATTGTCGACCGCGAACAAAATGGTGCCGCTAATCTCCGCAAAGCGCAACTTCATCTCAGGTCCCTTACAACAATCTCCGAACTGGTTCACGTACTCAGCCAGTGTGGTCGTTTGCCTAAAAGGCAAGTTCAAAAAATCCTCGACTACCTAGCTCAGCATCGCGTTTAAGTTATTACTTCTGGATATGGCAATTATTGAAAACTCGCTTTTCATTTAGAGATGCTTGAAAGGTTGGATCCAATAACGCCAACTCATTGTTGATAGCGTCCAGTAGCATCCCTGGTACGTTTGCCAAAATCAGTATTTCTCAGTTGAGTGGCTTTAAAAGTGGGGCCTTCTACACAGACACGAGTGCCACGAGCATCAATGATACAGTGACCACAAATGCCAATTCCACACTTCATATATCGTTCTAGACTTACTTGTAGGGGAACTCGATAGCGCCTAGTAAGATGCATAAGACTTTGGAGCATAGGTTCAGGTCCACAGGCGATGCAACCAGCGTATTTACAATCACCTGAGGTCTGGTTATCTCGAAGGAGAGTTGCTGACCAATCGATGACAGTTCCCTTTAACTTTGTAGAGCCGTCTTCTGTTGTGAGAACGAGCTTGCTAGCAAGGCGGCGGAAACGATTTTGATATAGGAGTTCAGACGAGGTTTTTGCACCAATAATCACGTGGGTTTCATAGCCCATACGGACTGCATAATCAGTGGTAAAAAGAAGGGGAGCAGCACCATACCCTCCTGCTACAATGAGTAAAGGTCCATTATCAGAGGTTGAAGGGAAGGTGAACCCATGTCCGAGAGGACCGCGGAGCCCCAAAAGAGTTCCAGGTTGTGCGTGATGGAGGTATGTTGTAGCGTCGCCTACTCGTGCTACTGCAAACTCGATTTGTTTTTTTGCGTTCTTTATTGCTGCGATACTCATAGGAATTTCATCAACACCAGGAATCCAGACCATTAGAAATTGACCAGGTTGCGCTGTTTGTGCAATTTTGGGAGCGCGAAGTGTGAAAGCTTTTACACGAGGAGTTTCTATTGTAATTCGCAGAATTGGACTTATGAAAGGACGGAGCATGAAGTGTGGAGGAGTCCGATTGCCTGCTGAGTTGTCTGAACCCTTAGGGTTGACGTGGGAGGAATCGTCCACGATTCGTTGAGGTTTTGGTGTCAATTAATTCGTCCTCCTGGTAGATAGTAATGCCGCGGAGAATAGTGCGGCAGACTTTTCCAGAAACCTTCCAGTTTTCGAAAGGAGTGTAGGTAGATTTACCGTGAAGAGCATCACCCCTAATCTTGTAGTTGGCTTTGGGGTCGAAGAGTGTCAGGTCAGCATCACCACCAACTGTAATTTGACCTTTTTTGTATCCTTGTGAGTTGCATATGCCAAAAAGATAGGCTGGTTGAAACGCCATTAGATTAAGCAATCGCGTCAGGGGTAGTCCTGCTTTGCTTACAAGATAGGTATACATTAGGGGAAGGGTAGTTTCTACACCTGGAATACCAGGTGGGGCAGAGAGGAAGTCTACGTTGGCACCAAGCTTTTCAGCAGATGTGTGGGGTGCATGATCTGAAGCAATAAGGTTGACTTTTAATTCAATAGTGGCATGAAACAAAGCGTGGACATCAGAAGTAGAACGTAGAGGAGGGAAACACTTGGAAATAGGTCCTAAATGAGCTAGTTTCTTTTTAGAGAGTAATAGATGATGAGGCGTTACTTCACAGGTTACTCGAAAACCACGTTTTTGAGCAGCGAGAATGTGTTGGAGTCCCTGATTAGTGGAGAGATGGCAAATGTGGAGGGGAACACCTAGGGGTTTTTGAAGAAGATGTTCGATTGCAAGAACCTCTGCATCAGCAGGACGACTAGCAAAAAAAGATTCATGAGACCCATCAATTGGTGTCGAAAGAAGGGCGGGCGCCTCCGCATGAATTGTGAGAGGAAGGCCAAGTGAGCTTAAAGGAGGGATATAGGGGGCTTCATTATGGGGCATGTATATTTTGAAGGAGAGAATGCCTGATTTCTGCATTCTTTGAGCAAAATCAAAATTAATTGCATTTGTATCATTGTCAGTATCAAATCGGATAGGGGGACCACCATGAAGCGCAAAGTCAATACGACTCTTAGCTTCTCCAAATTGAATCTTCTCTGCCAAATGTTTAGGCGTCGTTGTCGGGGGCTTTGTGTTAGGCATATCTGCAATGGTAGTTACCCCACCTGCCGCTGCAGCTGCAGAACCAGATGCAAAGTCTTCCTTCTGAGGATAACCTGGGTCACGGAAGTGAACATGAACATCAACTAAACCAGGTAGTATTACACAACCTGAAGCATTGATGACATTATCAGCATTCTTTTGCTTGGCAATGCCAGATTTGATGATAGCAGTGATATTACCATTATCAACTAGTATGTCAGCTTTCTCGATATGAGTAGGTAATACAACGTGCCCATTCACAATTTTTAAGTCGTGTACACTCATCCGCTACATCACCCCCGCAGTATCTTTCGTCTCTTGATACCTTAGTTGTCATCTTCGCTTACTCGCCTATTCTTTGCATTATCTGGTGTTTTCGCTGTTTGAAAGTCGTGCGCGCGACCCACTAGATCTTGCAGGTTCTTAATTCGGTGGCGTTTCATGAACTTGGCTAACTCGCGACAAATCTGGTGAAAGATTTTGGAACTACGTAGGAGAACCCCCGTACCGATTTCAACCGCTGTGGCTCCAGCAATAAGGAATTCAACTACATCGTTTCCATTCAAAATACCTCCCACGCCGATGATGGGAATGCTGAGACCTGCGCGGTGGAGTTCCCAAACAGAGCGGATTGCCACTGGTTTAATGGGTGGCCCAGAAAGGCCGCCTATTCCACCGCCCAAGATTGGACGTTGTGTATCCACATCCAAGGCTAAGGCGGGTAATGTGTTAATAGCAACCACAGCCGCTGCACCAGCTGCCTCTGCTGCTTGTGCTACAGCAACTAGCTTCGGATAATCCGTAGAACCTGGCAACTTCACCCAAATTGGCACGCTACGCCTAACCCTCTGATTAACTACCCGAACGATATCAGATACAAGGTTTGGCTGCATCCCCATAAGGTAAAGAGAGCCAACGTGAGGACAGGATACATTGAGTTCAATGGCGGCTACGCCTTCCTTGACAAGCTTTTGTGCCACTGCCGCAAATTCCTTGGGGGTATCCCCCATTACACTGCCAATCACCAAGACCCCATGCCCTTGCGCTACTTTCACCTCTGTGAGATATTCATCCACTCCTGGATTGGGTAATCCCATAGCGTTTAGTAAGCTTCCATCACGCAGTCCAACAAGCCTTGGACCAGGATGTCCTTGTCGTGCTTTGATGCTAACTGTTTTTGTGACTACCGCTCCAGCGCCTCCCTGCCATGCTCGAACCAGCCCTCCTGCAGCTACACCAAGTACACCCGATGCGAGAATCGTTGGATTCCTGAGGTGAAGAGACCCAATTGATACACGCAGGTCTATTGGATTTTTTTGTTGAGAAGACGCTGCAAACACCTCCACAATCATTACACCAACTAGACAGATTCTATGTAAACTTTTTTGCATCAATTTATTTTCATTCGAAATTAGTTTCCAAAAAGAAAGCCTGCAATTTTGTCAAGGTAACATATTACCGCTAGGCTTTTGTAGATAGTAGTTGAGATGTCGAATATGCCCAAGTTTATTTTCGTGACCGGCGGAGTAATGTCTGGAATAGGGAAAGGACTGACAACTGCTAGTATCGGTAAACTCCTCCAATTTCGGGGTTGCAAGGTTGATTTGGTCAAAATCGATCCTTACTTAAATGTGGACCCTGGCACTCTTAATCCTGCAGAACATGGCGAGTCATTCGTTACAGATCAAGTCTTCATATTTAATCCAGCGCCAAGTTTTCAGTATCAAACAGCTGAAGTTGATCAGGACTTTGGAACTTATGAACGATTTACAGGTCGCCCGATTCATCCACGGAACAACATTACGTCAGGTCAAATATATCTTAGTGTAATTCTACAGGAACGGTTGGGGAAGTTTCTGGGGAGTACTGTTCAAATCATACCTCACGTGACAGATGAAATCAAACGGCGGCTCCGTGAGATTGCGGCTGCAAGATTAGAGGATAGTGAAAATTTTGATATTATTCTAGTAGAAGTGGGTGGCACAGCCGGTGACATAGAAGCTGCCCCTTTCTTGGAAGCTATCCGACAATTCAGATTAGAGGAAGGATATACCAACACTTTATTGATACATGTGACATTAGTGCCATTCATCGAAACGTTGGGTGAGATGAAGACTAAGCCAACGCAGCATTCAGTTAAACAATTACAGTCTCTCGGACTTCAACCTGATATAATAGTGGCACGTACACAACGCAAACTAACTGAGAACGCCCGTAAGAAAATCGCACTTTATAGCAACGTGTCTGACCAAGCAGTCATCGCAAATCCTGACTTAACGGAAATTTATGAATTACCCCTCGTTTTCCATGAACAAGGGCTAGATGACTTCATACTGAAGAAACTAGAACTGGAGGCAGGACCTCCATTAGGATTGCCGGCTTGGCAACAAATGGTTTCAAAATTTCTTCATCATACAGAACACCTACATGTAGCAATGCCGGGGAAGTATTTGCAAATGGCAGATACTTACATCAGTATTTTTGAGGCGCTTCGGCATGCTGGTAGCAGTCTTGGGGCTAAAATTTCAATTGAATTATTTGATTCTGAAGAAATTGAGAAGAAGCCTGCTATACTTGACCGTCTGAGAGGGTTTGATGGTGTACTCCTTACACCAGGATTTGGAACACGAGGTACTGAAGGTATGATTCGTACTGCATGGACTGCTATAGAAAATGATCTTCCATTTCTTGGCATATGTTTTGGTTGTCAGCTCCTTTTTATTGCATTTTGCCGAAATAAACTAGGATTTGAAAGAGCAAATAGTACAGAAATCAATCCTAAAACTCCACACCCAGTAGTGGATTTATTACCAGAACAACGTCTGATTAAGGAGAAGGGTGGCACTATGCGACTTGGGGGACATCCTGTGAAAATTAAGGATAAGACATTACTTCGTAAAGCCTATGAGTCCACTAGGGTTCGAGAAAGATTTCGTCACCGATATCACATAATGTGGGAACCTGCCAAGCAGGCAGAAAAACATGGACTAATTGTTTCAGCAACTGACCCTTCAGAAAAAATCATCAACGCCATTGAAATTAAAGATCAGTTCTGGGTAGTTGGCACACAGTTCCATCCCGAATATACATCTCGTCCAGACTGTCCTAATCCTGTTTATGTTGCCTTCATTCAAGCTATGTTACAACGACAAAAGAAAAAAACAAAGCAAATGTAACACCAAATCGATAAGTTTTATATGGAGGGCTCTCATTTTCCAATATGGCAGTCACTCATAAATTCGTAGATTGGGAGCAGTGCCACAGACTCTGTCTGGAGCTTTACAAGAAAGTCACTGAATCCGGATATCAGTCAGATGTGATTGTGGGCATGGGGCGTGGTGGCTGGGTCCCCGCTCGTATTTTTGCTGACATGTTTACTAGTCAGCAAATAGCCAATGTGAAGGTGGAGTTTTACAATGGCATTTACAGCACTAGCAAACGTCCACGCATCACTCAACCTGCCAGTAGTGACCTGCAAGGGAAGAAGGTCCTACTTATAGATGACATTTCTGATACAGGGCGTAGTATGATGACTGTGGTGGAACATCTAAAGCACCAAAAGGTCGCGGATCTCCGAACGGTAACCCTCCATGTCAAACCATGGACTAAACTAAGACCAGACTTCTATGGAGAATTAACTAAAGCTTGGATTGTTTATCCATGGGATCTTAAAGAATTCATCTTTGCCTTTGCGAACCAACTTTCTGAAAAACATGTACCACTACTAGAAATCGAAAAACAACTTAAGAAGATAGGTCTGCCAACGCAATTAACTAGGGAGTTCTTTCAGCAATGGCAATCCACTCAACACGCCAATTGATTTTAAAAAAGGAAACATTGGTGGAGTAAAAAATTTCGTTAATTTTTCTTTTCTAAACTGTGAGAGGATATCTTTGTGAATTTGCTAATAATGGTAGTTATGATGAGTGATTTGTTTGAAGTATCTTTTCAGTTAGAATAAAAAGAAGATAGTTATTCACCAAGAATTAGTGACAACTTTAACATCCTATTATAGACTTGAATGATACTACCCTAGCTACCTTAAAGTCCACATTAATGGGCATTAGTAAGGAATAATATTGATACACAAAGAGTGAAATAATCATGGTCAAGGCTAAGCATTCTGGACATCCATTTCACCGTGGTCCCCCAGTACTAATGGCAGAGGGAAATACACTTCCTGAAGTATGGGAGGCCTCATTATTCCGACTTGAAGAGGAGGGCATAATGATGCCTACTGAGTACGACCCTGCTGAGCAAAGTCGGGACGCAGTCATGATAATGGTTGTTCATAATCCATTGGCAGAACCACGTATCCATTGTGGTGCCGCTGTTGGGAACCTAGCCTTTTATGATGAGTATGTAGCAGAAATTCTCGATGGAATCAATGATGATGAGGTATTCAATGGACGGTTAAGCTACACTTACCATCAGCGAATTTTTGATTATACTGTAGAGGATGGCTTTGAACATGCTAACCTGAAGGGGACAGGTGTTAACCAAATTAGCTATGTGATTGATAAGCTAGTGAAAGCCCCGTATAGCCGACGCGCTCAAGCTATAACATGGAATCCATCCATAGACCCCCGTCGTGAAGACCCACCCTGTCTTCAAAGACTTTGGTTCCGCATCTACAAGAAAGGAGATGAAAATTTCCTCTCGCTCCACACCCACTGGCGCTCGCGTGATGCGCTACATGCTGCATTCCTGAACATGTATGCTCTTACATTATTGCAAAAACGTATAGCTGAATCGATTAGCAGACAACTTGAAACAGAGATTCAAGTAGGCCAATATGTCGATTTTTCAGATAGTTTTCATGTATACGAAAGGGCTCAAGATAGCCTGGACCGATTCATGAAGACAACACAAAAATTGCCGCCAGAACAAAAATACTGGACCACATCACATCTTCGAAACCTTATCCAACAGACCCATTAAAAATAAAAAAAATCCACTATTTTCAATTTGGTAAGAGTTCTGATGGTCACATCCTCTCATTCATTTATCCACCCCTCTCTCTTGCTTTAAAATCATGGTATGGAGAGAATAGCTAGGCGGTGCGGATAGGACATGAATCTTCGATTCAAACCATCGAAGCGAGTCAAATTAGTAAAGAAAGTCCGCAAAGTTGCGCCTTACCTTGGTTCAGCGGTGGATGGCTTTGAAGCCGCCCTGGACTTGGATCCTACAATGCAGACACTGAGTCCCACAACCAGCCAGACCCCTCAGTGTGTTGTATGCAAAGGTTCTAAGCTTCTTTGCGGAAAGACTTCGTGTCCACTCCTCACACGCCTTTATTCTTTTTTGAAAGTTCGTCCACTCTTTGATCGGTTGGATTTGGAAGGTTCATCACCACCAGGTGTTTTTGTGGGCCGTTATGGTTATCCCAAGGTTTACGCTGGCCCTTTGATACCTCCTGTTATTGGTGATACTGCAATTTTTGACGCGCCCGAGGAATGGATACATCGGACCCTTGAAGAGATTCTTAATTTCCGTTTTTCACTTGTTAGGGGAAAGAAACTTGTAAAAGTGACTGAACCTGAAAGTGGAGGACGTATCATAGAAGATACCCGTGACATGACACTAGCTTCTGGCCCTGTTGAGACAGAAGTGGGTTTTAAGAAAAAGCCAAATCGTCTAGTACGCTTGGATCCTGATGTTCAACCTATGGGACCAGCGGCATTGTTAGAAAAATTTTCTTTGGGTACAATGCATGGTCATAATCGCTTGGAACGTGCCTATGGCGACCGTGATTTGAAGGCAGCACCTGCAGTGATTGACCTTTACGAGAATGAAGTTTCATTGACAAAAATTACGCGTGCATTCAGCATGGGCTGCTTTGGCATTGGTGAAAACCGTAGAATGGTGCCAACGCGTTGGAGCATTACTGCAGTTGATAGTACGGTAGGTCGTCATTATAGGAAGCAAGTTAAACAGTTCCCATTCATCAACGAATTCCGTGTTTTTGAAGCGACTTTTATGGGTGACCACTTCAAAATTCTAATGAGTCCTTTTGAGTGGAGCTATGAACTGGTTGAAGCTTGGTTCCCGGGATCTGCATGGAATCCCTCTGGTCGTCATATTGGCATTTGCAGTGATTGGGAATCCCATAGTGGTCGAAGCTGGTATGCTTCCATTGGTGGTTGTTACTATGCTGCTAGAGCCATGGTAACTGAGTATCTTGCAGATGAGAGACGACAAGCGTCAGTGGTGATTCTAAGAGAATCCCGTCCTAGTTCACCTTTTCCATTGGGAGTTTGGAAGGTTCGAGAATGTGTCCGAGAAGCCCTTCGCCAGCCCTATCTCCGATTTGATACGGGAGGTGAAGCTCTAGATTATATGATGGCAGGATTCAAAATTAACTTACAAAATTGGATTGAAGGGGGAAGTTTACTGGCGCGTCAGCTATATCAGCGGCGTCTAACTGATTACGCATAGGACACTTCTAGGAAGGAGGGAATTATCCTCCTGGTGAACCATGAAATGGGACATCCTTCCAAGTAAGGTCCCAAAGGTCTTGTTCTGTCAGCGTCTCTTTTTGTATGATAACGCTATGGATTTCATTCAGAAGTTTGTGATGGCGTCGCTCATCTTCCAGAATGTATTCTAACAGGTTTTTGATTCCAGCGTCGGTCGTCTTAGAAATGATAGAGCTATAGGTCTTGATTGCCTTAGCTTCCAATTCGATGTGGTGGCTAATATTACGCCCCAATTCGTTCCGTTTCTCCTCGGTGATGAATGGAGTTTTAGATTCAAGATGAGCGATAATTGCTTGGAGTATCAAAGCATGCTTGTTTGAATCTAGTCCTATGCCTTCAACGAGGCGGCGAACAAGTTGATTTTTGGTAGTTTTTACACTTGCCGTAGCAATAGATACAATCTGTTCTTCGAGTGATATTTGATCCTTGAGGAATTTGATGAATTCATTCTTATCCAAAGTTATTCACCATCGATACTTATCTTTGACTTACTTTTCTATTTCTACTATATCGTACTCCTTGAAGAATGATTAGGATTATCTAGTATTCAGTAGAAGGATGTGCAAAGTAATATTGGGGTAAACTGACCTTGCCAAGGAAGATTCGTATCTGTGAGGTGATGGCAAAAAGCATCCTTAATCCAAGTCGCATTGGTGGTGTAGCTTATGCCATTAATCCCTATGTTGGCTGTCAGCATGGTTGCAGTTATTGTTATGCTAGATTCATGAAGAAGTATACAGGACATATTGGTGAAGAGTGGGGACAATTTGTTGATGTTAAAGTCAATGCTGCGAGAGTATTGCAGCAGCAGATAAGAAGAAAACAGAAGCCACTAACTGAAGCAGTTCTTCTTTCAAGCGTGACTGATCCGTATCAACCTTTAGAGAAAAAATTCAAGATTACTCAAAGCTGTTTGAGTGTGTTGAAGAGCCACAATGTCCCTGTATCCATCTTGACTAAGTCAGACTTGGTAATGCGAGATTATGACCTTCTAAGGGAAATTACAGATTGTGAAGTTGGTATGACAGTCGTCACTCTGGAGGAAAAAGTCCGAAGGGTCTTTGAAGCGGGTGCTCCACCAACAGAAAGACGACTAACAGCGCTACAGAAATTGGCGGAAGGTGGAATTCGAACTTTTGCATTCATAGGACCAATCATACCCTACTTGTGTCAACCAAGTCTAGAAAATATGGTTCGTCGTCTTGCTGAAGGAGGTGTGGCACACATATTCCTCGATAGGTTGAATCTCAAGTATGGAAATTGGCCTATAATTGAAAGAGCTTTGCTAGATAATTTTGCAGATCAATACAAGGCATTACGTGAAGCTCTTGAGCCAGATAGCCGTTACTATGAAGAACTACGTAAGGAGGTCGTTTTCCTAACTCAAAAATATGGAGTGAAAGCGGATATTCTTTTTTAGCCATTTTAACTTCTAGGAATTATGACCTAGTCATCGATTGGTTCTGGTACACCAGAAGCCCACCATAACCAGGTTTTCTTTTTAATGCTTAGTTTTCCCAAGATTTTGCCTTCGATTCGGAGTTGATTGAGGAGGCGGATTGGTGAATCTGGGCAGCCAATTTCTCTAAAAATACGTGCAACCTCGAAGGTGGTCATTGGACGATTAGCATCGGTGAGAATCATCTCGACAGCGAGTTCTGATTGAGATTCTTTTGTCTTATGATGCTCCGATGGTTCGTCTTTGGACACTGAAATTATCTCCATACTAACAGCGCTGCTAGTAAGCAATTAAGAATAGGACAGGAGCAAGATAAAACTGCTCATTTTGTTAAGCATAGTTATTACTTGTATCCAAGGATGGTTTTGAGGTCACTAAAAAGCAATTTTCTGTTCTCTTCTTCTTTGATTTGTTTTGCAGCTTTTTTCGCCAATTCAAGGTATTTATCACGTGATGATGCGTCCTTACTAATGGCTGCAGCTCTGGCTAGCGCTTCATAGGCGAAAGCGATATCCCAGTCACCGATACCATGCTCCCTGCAAATGTCTAGATATCGTTGTGCATGGTAACGTGCCTGTTCAGGTCGTTTTAATACTGAATAGACACGGGAAATTTGCCATTCACCGCGTCCTAAATTGGCAGCTGTTCCCTGTCCCATCTTCACTAGTTCGCCCCAGTGATAACGGGAAGCATGAGCTGCATGTACCACTGTATCATTTTCTTCCTTTGTCCGCTTCGCCTTATCCAACAGACTCCAAGTAAAATTGAATAAGCCAATTGCCATTTTCTTATGCCATTCTTCCAAACTTAATTTTCCATCTTCTGGCATAGCAAGTTGCCTCCAAAGCCATTATCTTCCTTCTAACTGATATTAAACAACTTCTTCAAATCTTATTTTTGGGAGAAGATTAAGTGGGTAGGTTGAACCACTACTTATTTTCATGTGATGTATTTCTATTGTCGGTAACTAACTCAATCATATGAACTGAACAACTGATGCAGGGATCATGTGCACGAACAAGTACTTCAAGTGAGTTGAGGGCTTCAAGGTTGTTAGGGGTTGGTTTGAGAAGTTCGGGTAGAAGTTCTTGGGCTTTTGAACGGACCCCGAGTTCAATGGTTCGGACATTTTGAGCTGTTGCGATTATGCAGTTGACTTTTGTGAGGATGCCTTCATCATTAGTATAGTAATGATGGAAAAGCGTACCACGTGGTGCTTCTACGACACCAACACCTTCCCCAGCTCGTGGTTCAACATCAGTCCGATAATTATCTTCTTGGAGAGAAGAGTCCTCGATTAGTGGAATGGCCTGTTCAACGACACTAATGAGTTCAACAGCACGAGCTAAATTGTATGCGATTGGGTCGAGGATTGGACGTTCTCCGAATAGGTCGAAGAGCTTGTCCGCATAGTCTTGAGCCTCAGGACTTGCCATACGCTTTGCAATATTTAATCTGGCTAGTGGTCCTACTCTATAGTTTCCTTTTTCTGAACCTAGGTCGCGGATGAAAGGATATTTAACAGTACAGTAGGGCATGGCATCTTCTGCGACATATTTGAGGTAATCTGCTGGTTTGAAATCGCGAAGTATCTTTCCATCAGGTTTGATGAAACGCAGAGTGCCATCATAGATTTCGTGAACATCTTTATTATGGAGACTTAGGAAGTGCGTAGGCTCTCTTGTGTAATATCCGACCCGCCCCGTATCCTTCTGTTTAGCTATTTTGAAGTAAAGTTCAACGATTGCCCGGGCAGTAGCAAGAGCCTTTGGTGCTTCTTTGGCTAGTTGAAGTGCTACCTCTTCTTTTAGGGGTCCAGCCATTCCGCCTGGCACAGCGGAACAAGGATGAATCATTCGACCGCCAATGGCTTTAATGATGTTCTGTCCAAACATGCGAAGCTGAATACCTTTCTTGGCAAGCTCCGGATTCTTTCCAGCAACAGCAATCACATTCCTCTGCTCTGGAACCACAAAGTCTGGAAGAGCAAGGTAAACAAGGTGTAGGGCATGGCTGTGAATATATTCCCCAAAATTTTCTAAATGCCTTAACTTGACTGCTTGCTTGGTTGGTTCTACACCCCACGCAGCTTCTACAGCCTTCACTGAGCCTAGATGGTGGGCAACAGAGCATATTCCACAGATGCGCTCAGATAGCTGGGGGGCTTCTTCAGCAGGCATACCCTCCATGAACTTTTCAAAAAAGCGTGGTGACTCTATAATATGAAAATGACAAGCATTCAACTTGCCACCTGTAACATCTAGACTGACCTTTGCGTGACCCTCTAATCGGGTCATTGGTTCAAATTCGATATGTTGAGGTTTGGTCATTTTTGTTTCATCCCTTTTCGTAATTTATCAAGTTCGGAAGATGCATATGTGTACCGAGCAAATGTGCCAGCTAGTCGTGGAAGCTGGAAATTAGCTAAATCCTTCTGAGCCAAAGCGGCTAGGGCATCCAGCATGGCAACCCCCTGATCCCAAACGGTTTCTGCGGGACCTCTACATCCGGTACATGGCATTCCACGATTAGTACACTCTGCATTGCAACCTGCACGGGTAGCAGGCCCCATGCAAAGGAATCCCTGCGATAGGAAGCACTTTCCTGGTTCAGGAATTTCATGAATTCGACGAAGTTGAGTTGGCGGCTCTGTAAGCTTTTCGAGAGGACATTCATCGCAAATACTCTTCGTGGAGAGAGTAGGAGTTTCACCTGCTAGGAACGCAGTCAATACTCTAGCAATTTCATCAGGGTGAGGAGGGCAACCAGGAATTACAAAATTAACCTTGATAACATCACTCAGCCGCAAATCGTCAGGAAGGATTTGGGGCACATGTTCAGATGGAATGAGTTTTTGCGCCATTGAAACTGCTTGCGTGTAAACATATTCCATCCCTTTCTCACCCCCAAAGATGTTGGCAAGACCATTAACGCCACCAAAAGCAGAACAAGAACCAAATGCAACAACTGCCTTAGCCTGTCGCCTCATCTCCTCTGCCATTTCTTTATCATGTTTTGTGCGAATACTCCCTTCAATTAAGGCGATATCGATATTTGGAGGAATGGGGTTTTTTGTGTCTACAATAGGGTATGAGTACACAAGTTCAACATTTTTTACAAGTTCCAGAATTTTGACTCCAACATCGAGGAGAGATATATGGCATCCACTGCAGCCAGCCATGCCCATTGTCGCTAGTCGAACAGTCATTTTCTCTTTGTCACCCGTGATTCTTTTTTAAGGGGATTTGGCCCCAATTCTTGAATACGTTTGAAAAACGAATTTGTGGTCTCCACCCATTTATGAGCCATCCCTGCACTCATCAATTGGAACTCCAACCGTCCTCCCAGACCAATCGCGTCCAACCACTTGGATAAGTTAGCCATCCGTTTCTCAGCATGCAAATTACCAGATACGAAATGGCATTGCTCTTTCAAGCACCCAGTAACCATCACACCATCTGCACCCTCCTCAAGGGCGTGAAGCACATGGAGCGGATCCACTCTGCCTGAGCAGGGCACACGGATTATCTCCACATTAATTGGATAGGGCATCTTACTGGATCCAGCTAAATCTGCAGCGCCATAGGAACAATAATGGCAACAAAAACTAACTATGCGAGGTTCGAATCCAAGCATTTCAGTTGTAGCAACTTTTGCTTTGGTTTCTTGCTTTGCCTTTTGTGTTCTTTTCATCTTTGAGCTAGCTTTGGGGGCACTCATTTTTCAGGCATCTCCACATTGGCCAAAAGGCCTTCAATTTGAGCAAAGATTTGTTTGTCTCGAAAGTGTCGGAGCTGAATGGCTTCAGCCGGACACTCAACTACACATATGCCACAGCCCTTGCAGGCAACCTCGATAACTTTGGCGACACCAGCGTCCATTTTGATGGCACCATAGGGACAAACTCCGAAGCAATTAGCGCAACCGATGCAAAGTGTTTCATCTATTATTGCTTTGGCTAGGTCAACTTCTACTTCGCCTTTACTCATAGGTATGGCTGCATGGGAAGCAGCTGCTGCACCCATGAAGGAAGATTCAGCGATATCACGAGGTGCACTGCAGGTACCTGCCAAGTATATCCCATCAGTGGTTGTATCAACAGGAGCTAGTTTCATATGATATTCTCTGAAGAATCCAGCAAGGTCAACTTCAAGATTAAGAGTGTGCGCAAGTTCTTTGGCGCCTTTGCTGGGTATCATTGCTTCTGAAAGAACTAATAGATCTACCATGATGGTTTCTGTTTTGCCGCTCTTATGTTCAGCTTTAAGTGTCAAATTATGGTTACTGCCTTCAGTAACGTCAGTGACGTCAGCCCTATGAAATTGGACACCGAGTTTCTGGGCTCTCAGGTAGTAACTTTCATAGCTCTTGCCCTGCAATCGAATATCTTTGTAGAATACGTGGACATCAGTATCGGGCCAATTCTCTTTGATGAAGACTGCGTGTTTCATGGCGACTTGGCAACAGACGCGGGAACAATGAGAATAGTATTCAGGGTCGCGACTACCAACACATTGGATCATTCCTACACTTTTGGGTAATTGCTTATCAGAAATGCGTTGAAGTTGTCCATTGGTTGGACCTAGGGGATCAAGCATTCGAGCCAAGAGAAATTGATTGGTTACATTGGGATATTCTCCGGCACCATACATTCCCTTTGGCTCGAACACATCGAAGCCAGATGCTACAATTACAGTTCCAACGGTTATTTCTGTGTCCTTTGGTTCTTCATCAAGATGGATTGCATTAACTGGACAGACTTTAACACATTTTCCGCATTTAGAGCATACATCAAAATCAATAACAGGAGAACGTGGCACTGCTTGAGGGAATGGAATATAAACAGCATTTCGGTTACTCAAGCCAAAGTCTAGCTCATTGGGGACCTCCACTGGGCAATTTTCCATACAGAGTCCACAGAGAGTGCATGCAGAAACATCGACACCACGAGGTTTAGAATGCAACGTAGCTTGAAAATTACCAATGTAACCACTAAATTTAGTGACTTCTGTCTGAGTATAAATGTGGACATTGGGCTCATTGAGCAGAAATCGCTTAGAGAGACATTTACGAACCGTTTCACCATGTCTTGGTGGAACACATACGCCACAACTGTCAGTCATAAAAACAAAGCCCAGTTGAGCAGCTTTTCCCCCTAATGCAGGACTTTTCTCGACAAGATAAACTTCAAAACCATTATCCGCCAGTAATGTGGCGGCTTGAATACCAGCAATACCTGCACCAATAACCATACAAACTGGTGGCACTTTCTGAGTAGTTGTTCCTATGGATTCCAACTGTGCAGCTCTAAAGACAGAAGCACGCACCAAATCCTTGGCCTTCTGCGTTGCATAGGCATATTGGTCCTTCTGTTTCATGTGTGCCCATGAAACCTGCTCACGAATATTTGTCATTTCAAAAAAGAAGGGATTGATTCCAGCCTCAGCGACTGTGCGACGAAAAGTGGGTTCATGGAGTTTGGGACTACAAGAAGCAACAATGACACGATTTAATTTGTGCTTCTTTATGTGCCCTTTGATAATGTTCTGCCCTTCTTCAGAGCAAGTAAATAGTTGCCATCCTGCATAAGCAACATGGGGTAGAGTGCTTGCGTATTGAGCAACTGCAGGGACATCAACCACTTTGGCTATGTTTGTCCCACATTTACAAACAAATACACCGATTCGTGGCTCTTCTTTTGTCATTTTTTTACTAGCCTCCATTATTTGCCTTTTTGATTGCTGTAACAGCTTGGTTTGCAGCTTCAGCAAATTCCCTTGCGTCTCGTCCAATCATATGGACAACTTGTACCTGTTCTGGGAAACCACCAGATTGGCTGAAAAGTGAACTTACTACTTTTGCTCGAGCATTTGCCATTTGAGCTCCTCGTCCATAATGACATAATTTGGAGTCGCAAGCAAAGAGAATAACACCCTTTGCGCCTGCTTTGAGTGTTTGTAATATTTGTTGTGAGGAGATGCTTCCAGTGCATGGAACCTCCAAGATGTGAAGATTTGCAGGATACTGGAGTCGTTCTTCACCTGCTTCATCAATTGCTCTATAACAGCACTCCTGACAGGCGAACCCTACAATGATTGATTCAGGACCCTCAACACTATTGCTGAGGAGACCATTAACTGACGCTGTTATTAAATCAGGATTTGTGTTGATTGGACCAATTGCGCCAACAGGACATACTGAC
>JABXGU010000146.1 GCA_016550415.1 archaeon
CATCAACAATGTGATGATTGTACCAATAATTATGGAGATTGTGAGATTTACGATTAGAATGTCTCCCACAAGCACAAAGTACCTGATTATGAAGTATATGAGAATCCAGTATATGGGGCTCGTAATAAGTCCAGGTGAAAATTTCTTCAGCGCCACTGTTTGGATGAGGTGCCACAACCCATTGGTTACGAACATGAAGGCAAAGCTCAGAGGCCAGATAATCCATACTCCTCCAAATAGCTCAAAGAGGATGATTCCTGCCGTAAAAACAAGGAATATCATGGTGTTAAACCCGAAGAACATTCTGCCCGTGTAATCTGGCCAGTATGTCTCCTTCATCATTTTGACGAAGCCTTCGCCCACCGCTGTCTCTTCAACTACATGGATACAATAGGCGATTAGATATGCCCAAAATAGTATATTCAAAGTAATTTCCATTGCAGAACCCCCAATATACAGAGTAAGTACTTCGATAATAGCATGTGGGATACGAAATTGTGTAAGATAGGCACTCGAATAGTGTATCCTGTATCACTATCAGTAATAGAATACTATTTTTCCAAGTAACTGCTGAACTGGACTACTATGGTGAACAATTATGTTTTTGCACGTCTTTTGAAAATTCCTACTTCACAGCGCCAATGATTAGGAGAATTAAGCCAAGTCCGAGTAGGGCAATCATAACCTCTGAAAATGAATACCCTGCAATAGTGTAAGTATAGATTCCAAGATAGAAGTAAGCAGCATACTGAGGATAACCAACCATTGGCAATATGAGGGGAATGAATCCTGCAATCATGAGAAGTAATCCGAGTATTGCGACACCTTTACCCATTTGCAATCATCTCCTTGATGACTATTATCTAATACACAACCTTCATTACGTGGCTAAATATAATTCGGATTTAATTAAATCCTTGTTTTAACACATTCACCACGAATATGACAACATCAAACAAGGATTTCGCATCATTCCAAACTCAAGAAGCCAACGTTATCATTTTGCATAGAAATCAAGGATGAGCATTCAACCAAATAATAACATCCTGGATTACTTCTTCACGGTTAATTTCATTGAACAATTCGTGTCGGCAGTCAGGATACTCCTTAAATGTTACATCTCTGATGCCCAAGTCTTGGTATCGTTTAAGCAAGGTTTTGGCACCCTTTGCCATTCCTGAGACGGGGTCCATATTGCCAACAAAGATGTAAATCGGTAGGTCCTTAGGAATTTTCTTTAGCTTCTCAGAATCCCAAAGGGACAACATGCTTCTTCCCAACTCGGCGATGAATCCATATGAAAGGGGGAATCCGCTTAACAGGTCATCAATGTATCTTTGAATCTCTTTTTCATCTCGTGTCAGCCAATCGAATTTTGTCTTTGCAGGTTCGAACGGTTTATTGTAGGCTTTCATGAAGTCACTGAAGTCCTCTTCACGGGCATCAAAGCCCTTTTCCGCTATACTCCTTTGCATACTTTCTAAGTCAAACTGATCTGAAGGCGCTATTATTTCACCTGTGGTTCCTGTCAGGAGAGCACCTTGAAGTTCCCCTCCCCATATTTGGATATAGTTTTGCACCAAAAAGGACCCCATGGAATGCCCGAGAAGAAAGAACGGGGTATTCGAGTAAGCTTCCTTGGCAATATCAGTTAATTCTTTGAGATTCCGAACCATCCGTTCCCAGTCGCCTATATTCAATAAGCCTAATCTGTTCGCTCTTTGACCTGTTTTGCCGTGTCCTCGATGATCATTGGCATACACTGCATAGCCTGCCTTAGCAAAGGATTTCGCCACACGTTCGTATCGACCTGCGTGGCTTGCAGCACCATGAGCAATTTGTATTACTCCTTTAACAGGAATACTAGCTTCGGGAAGCCATTTATAAACGAAAATCTCGACGCCATCCTCATCTGTAAAGAAAAATGTTTCAGCTGGCATGTGACCAGTCCTCCTTTTAGTAACCAATAACATCTCATTTCCCGCTTAATATATGGTTTCATACAAGTTATGAAGAAATAACATCCAATCAAATTTGAAATATGACTTCAACTAGGTGCTGAAACACCCATCTTGCTGACAAGAAATGTTGACTTGGATTAATGGAGGTTGTTTATTTTCGCCAAATGAGTGTGATAGTTTGTTTAGCCACATTGAAACCTAAGGACTTGTAGAGGCGCATTGCTGTTTTATTGTCAATATGAACCTTAAGGACTGCTTGTTCTGCGCCTCCCTCCTTCAATGTTTTCAGCGCAAATAGCAGAATCTGCTTTCCATAGCCTTTCCCTCTTTGGCTTGGCGATACCCCTATGTTGCTAAGCACTCCATCCTTCGAGTTCAGATCCAATATTCCGATTATTTTTCTGTCTCTGTATACGAAGTATAATTGTTCAAGATTACACCACATGTCCAGTAACTTTTCTGGAATACCACGGAGATTCTTCAACGTCATGTTAAGTACAACATCGGGGGAGCCACTCATACACTTTATAGTAAATTCGATGAATTTGTTCACTTTATCTCTCTCAACTCGTTCAAAACGGAGTGTGCTTGAAGTTTTGAAGGATTTATTCAAGGGGCATTTCATACGAAATTCATTTGCTAACTCCTGAAAGCCCACATTCACAAATTGGTCAATCAACTCCTTGAATTCAGCAGAAAACGTAGTGAGTGCATA
>JABXGU010000013.1 GCA_016550415.1 archaeon
GAAACTAGTATAGCTAAGGTAGAGTTCGTCTACGCCAAAGTATGATGCAGCATCTACCCATATCTCTCGTATACAGTGTATCCAAGTGTTTGTGGTGTTAAATCCATTTACATGGATGTTCACGAAATTTGAATTATTCGAGTATGGTGCGGTATGATAGCCTAGCCAGTATGCAATATCAAAATATTGAGAACCATTGTAAAATGATAAATAGAGATAGGAACGGGAACCTGGTTTTGCATGTTGGTAATTAAGGTACCACCAGAAGTCTAGTACGCCTGGATTTTGTGCTGTGATTCGTGGATTGGGATAAGTCTCAAGACTGCAATAACTACTGTTGCCATTTGATGCCGCTGTACTATTGGCACTCCAAAAACCAGAGTGCGCAGCGCTACTTTGGCTGGTATAACCCGCATCATAGTTACCTGCAGTTTGCCATGTTCCACTTCCTTCGAAGTTACCGTTTCGTGTTGAGCCACCAATCCAGATGTGAGAATTGGTTTCATTCAACAGATTCACATCATCTAGAAATCCACGCAAATATTGATCTGTGCCACCATTTGCATCGAGGAAGAAATAGATGTAACGTACCTGAAGGGTAGAAGGAATAGTGCTGGGGAAAGAGGGATTATCTACGAAGTCTAGGGTAAGGTTCCTGCTGAATGTGTTCCATGTTTTAGGAGGACCATAGGCTTTGTAGGAAACACGATCAGATCCATTTGACCATGTTTGAGAACCATTCAAAGTATAGTATAAGTAACGCCAACCAAAACCAGAATCGTAGGTGTCAACTCGAGCATAGAAATAGTCATTTGCTGGGTCCTCATTTTGGTCCAAGTACCAATCAAAGGTTAATGTTAGGTTAAACATATCCGCGTTAATGTTGATTTGCCGCCAATAGGCTTCATCATAATTCCCCTGTGGCAATCGAACCTGCATACCCCCTGATTGGCTACCTTCGTTTACTGGATACGGAGCTGATGCATACCATTGATAAACATCTCCTGTCCTCCAAGACCACCAATCTTCTGGTGTTATTGGGTCAATCCATGTTTCCATACCATTATTGCCTGTCCAACTGGAAGTCCAATTAGCCAGTCCCAAATCTGGACCCGGTGCTACTGGCTCCTCTTCTCTGTTTGTAAAAGCTAATGAAGAATCAGATTGCCCTTCAAAAAGTGCACCGGATGCTGAAGACATTGTTGTAATCGTTGGAATCGAAGTAAATAGCGGAAAAAGAAGTAAAACTAGTAATAACAAGTGAATTCCAAATTTTTTCATATTCTATCCCTCAAGGGATAATCTCCTATAGTATCTGATTATGGTAAATATGTTTATCCTGTTTCCCTCAATTTAGCCAGCTATAGCATAACGATGGATTTGCTTAAATTCAATGTAAGTACATAAAACGATGATGTAAGGTGGAGTAAAGTAAAAGAGCACTGAAAAGGATGTTATCATATGCCAGGATATCATCATCCGTGTCGTTACTGTGATAAGTTGGTTCCACCGGATTCAAATACTTGTCCTTTTTGTGGCAAGATAAATCCGGTTGGACCGATAAGGTGTCCAAAGTGTCTTAATCCAATTGTGAAGGGTTGGAAAAAATGTGCCACTTGTGGGTTATCCTTGGAAATTACTTGCCCAGAATGTAGTAAAACGACTTTCCTTGGAGATTACTGCGAGCACTGTGGAGCACTGATTCGTAGCGAAATGCCAGAATCCTAAAATCTGGCAGTTACTTGAAGAGAAATACATAAATTGTGCAAAAGCCTTATCGGAAAAAACAGGTGATAATTTGCCATTAAGAGCCTTCACAAGGAATTATAGAGATGACAGCACAGAAGCTGGATTCCAGTTCACGTTCTTTTGTGACCTCTGTGGAGACGGTTATAAAACTAAGTTCATAAAGTCAAAGACGAGTAGGAAAGGTGGCTTTCTTCGTGGCCTAGGAAAGGCAGTGTCAGCTGGTGCACGTATAGCAGGAAAACACGATGTAGCATATGCAACCGACACAGGTACAAGCATAGCTTCAGAGAGATACGAAGGTATGTCCGCTGAATGGCATAAAGAACACGAGGCCGCCTTTGATAAAGCCCAAGCTGAAGCAAAGGGTCATTTCAATCGCTGTCCAAAATGTAGAAGGTGGGTTTGTGAAAGCGATTGGAATGAACAGGAAGGATTGTGCGTGGAAGACGCCCCACGTGAAAGTGCTGAGGTAGCAGCTGCTAGAGCCGAAAGAAGGGTAGAGGAAATAAGAGAAGAAGCGGCAAGAACTCACGTATTCAAAGGCAAAATCGAAGCCAGACAGACAATCTGTCCAGCATGTGGTAAGCCTGCTGGCACAGGCAAATTCTGCAATAACTGTGGAACACCACTTACTCTTGCTAAATGCCCAAAGTGTGGGGCGTCAAATCCTGCGGGAACACGATTCTGTGGCGAGTGTGGTACAAAACTCTAATCTAGAATGTGGCAAGATACACGCATACGATTTGACAATTGCCTCCTAATGAACTGGACTGAAAGCAGCCTATCATGTGCGAACTAGTTGTAGCTGTTATGCGGCTAGAGGTAAGTTGAAAATTTTCTCTCTATTTTATTAAGACCTTTCAACTACTTTTGCTGTTTTTTGCTGGTTATGAATCAGGATGCCTTTAAGAAGCTCGTTGTCTAAGCTAAGACCTCTGCAGATGTCAGACTTTTTGTGGCATATACTTGATCTTCGGAGTCTATTTTCATATCTATAATTCTAAGTCTGCAAAAGAGGGTCAAGAACTTTGAAAGAAAATTGAGTAGAAGTAGTAGAACGAGTTTTTGCTTTGCTTGGTTTCAGAAGACACATTCACTGATGGATAAAAGCTAGGGGGAAATGTTTACACCAGTTAAACCTTAAATGGTTCTGAATTCATCATAAAATGAGAAAAAAAGAGAAAGAATGCGAGGGCATAAAGCCCCCACATAATTATTAGAGCCGATGACCGCACTCGCTGCAGAATTTACCTTTTCCTTTAACTGGTGCTCCGCACTCAGGGCAAAACTTTTTCGCTTTCACCTGCTCCTGCGCTATCTTCTTTAACGCTTTGCCACATTCGGGACAGAATTTTGGTGGTTTACCTTTGCTCAATGGTACTGCTTCTCCACAGAAGGGACACAGTACAGCTTGAACTCCAGCAGCTTGGGGTGATTGGGATGATCGCATCATGTCGATTAGTTGTGGGAATAGTACGATGCTGGCGCCTGCTCCTGCCTGTCCGCCACCTTTTCCTAGGGCTTCTGCGCTGCGGCGCATGGTTTCTGCTGTAAGGAGGCCAGAGCCTGTGACGCCTTGGGCTGCAAAGAAGAGGCGTTCACGGTATTCGGGTGAGGTGTCCATGCCACCGAATGCCATGTCGAGTAATTTTAGACCGTATTCTTCGAATTTATCAGCCAGACGGGTTTTGGTTTTCATGCTGGTTTCGTCAAGTCTGGTCATGGCGTCGACAAGTTTGAAGCCGGCTAGCTCGTCCATAACGAGTTCAACGAATTTGGAGCGGATGAAGTTGTTCACATCTTGTGTAGTATAGTTTTCACCTGCGACGATTTCGTTGACAAAGACTTGAGGGTCGCTGACTTCATACCAGAATTCGCCGTGGAACATGAGCGGGGCTAGGTCTCGTGTCTGTCCTTTGCCGCCGAATTTTCCTTGGAACTTGGTCATGTTCAGGAAGAGGACTTCAGCGTTAAAGGGAGATTTGTCGAAGCCTGCAATACGTCGTAGGATGCCTGTGAGGATGGGAACGTTAGCCGTGGTGAGGGTGTGGCGTCCAACTCCCATAACGTCAAGGGCTTTTCCGTCTCGGTAGAAGACTGCATTTTGGTTTTCTCGGACTAGGCATTGGCTGCCCCACTTGACAATGTCGTTTGGCCAGCGGTAGATTAGGTCAGTTTTTCGCATCTTTTTCCATTCAATTATTTCCGGAATAATAGTACCCTCCTATACTTCAGAGAGTCAAGATAATTCTTGAGGAGGGATTGGAGAGTAACCTTTTCAACTTTTCGAATTCCAAACCTTATGATAAGTTAGTCATTCTTTCCGGGAGAAACTTTGTTTTTATGAATTCAGTATCTAGTCTACAATATAGAAAAAAGCCGAGGAATGCTCCTCGACGAAAAAAGTTTTGAAGATTTCCGCCTCTCGCCATTAAACGATTTCGACGCCCATTATAACGTCGGTCCTGTTCTTCCACTTGGAAAGCATGTCTGTGACCATTCGACGGAGCTCTTTAATTTGCTTCATTGCTGTCTCTGGAGCGTCTTCGACACTGTTTAGGACATCATTTGCTATTTGGTCGAACTCCTGTACAACCTCAACAAACCAGGTGTCAAATTTTAGCATGTTGAGAAGGTCGTCTTCCTTGATTTTTATGGCATCGAAGAATGGGCGGTATCCATAATCAGCGTGTTCTATTTGACTGATGAGGCGTTCTGTGCGGCTACCGAGGGATTCAATGGTTGTGTAGGCGCCTTCGAGTTCAGCTTCAACAACGGCACGTCGAATATCTTCTATAACATCTTGGGAGCTGCGAAGTCGGGAACAGAGCTGGTCTCGGAGGATGCGGTCAGCATTGCGGCGTTCCTCTTTGATACGGTATCCTCGCCAGCCCGGTATCAGTTTCATTATTTTTTGAGTGAGGGTTCGTTCATCATCCACTTTTTCCATAATTGGAGGTTTTTCCTTTCCCAACGGATTCACCTCGTTTGTGGTTACTAAGGCTTTGGGTTTTAGGTTTAAAAATTCTCGCCACTGACGCTTGATAAGGCAAACTTAATCATTTTTGAAAGACTTAGATGAAAAACTGACTGCAAATACCTAGAATAGGGTAATAACTCTGCTCGATGTATCTAATATCAACTGTTTTTCTTGACTGATAGTAGGCTGCCTTTTTGTGATGGTTGAGTGATATTACATTGCCGCTTCTGCTGTGACACTCCGGAATGAAAAGATGAGGGTCAGGAGACCAAGGACACCAGCAATTACTGCAAGGCCAACTCCTGCGAAGAAGAAACTGGTCAGAAAAGCGATGATGGCACCTGCACCTGCTATTCCAAACCAAATGATAGCTGTAATGATTGACTTTATTTTGAATCCAGTAGTTCGTGGTATCTGGGTATATAGGACACGACCATTTGAGGCATCAAGTGCTGCTTCATATACTTTCCCGCCTCCAACGGTGTAGCGTATATGGTAGATGGGTACATGGATGTAGGCGTGGTCAGTTACTTTGAAATCTTCACGGATTTGGTCAACATCTGCTGTTTCTCGGTGAATACGGTCAAAGATCATGTTGCGTGTTTCAGCTACAGCTTTTTGACGGGCTGCATCTTCAGGAACCTTCGAGAAGAGTACATTAGCTGTGTGTTCCTTAGCTTCTTCCAGATTGAAATAGCGTCTGGCTCTTGTAGCAATTGGATAGGTTTGAATTTCCACTCGCACCTTTGGTCCTGCATATAGGCGAATTTGTCGTGTTTGTTCTTGGTGTCCAGCTTCTTCTACCCATTCCCAATGTAGGCTTGAAAACCGATGTCCCACAGCATCACGGAAGTGTGCCTTTTGGTCTCTTCCCCTATAGTCGACCCGTCCTTGTACATGGTAAACCCAGAAAGGATAGTAGACCATGCGTAAGTCTTTCAGGGATATTTTCGCAGCAAGATCGTTGGGGACTCCAGGTACCTTTACAAGATATGCTTTGAGTGTGTCTAATGCATCTCTTTCTGAATAGTTCACTTTCAAGGCAAAGTGTTCCTTGAATTGTTTGCCATCTGGGGCAAATGATACTCCACAGTAACTGCATGTAATGATAGCATCATCAGGATGGACGCTAATTTTTCCTCCACAATTAACACAATGTTTTGTAGGCATTTTCTTTTTACACTCTCCTATTCTTCTGTTTTTACTCCCGTTTCTCTGCACTGATTTTGAATGTTTGATTCGTGGCTAAAGCTGCTATTATAAGGCCTAGGAAAATGACGCCGAAGGCAATGAATTCCCAGCCTTGAGGTGCTAGTGCCCATGCAGCTAATTGGCTTCCTACAGCTCCAATGATCAATCCTAGTATACTGATGATGCACATGAAACCACGATAGGCCGTTGAAACAGGTACTTCGCCTTTGAGTATCTTCTTGGTGTGTCCATCTACGCCGACTCGGTAGGTTTCTGTGCCAAATTGATAGCGTACTAGCCAGTGTGGAACATGTAATAGGTAGGAACCTGTTTTTCTGATGCGGCTATTGCAGTCCCAGATTTTGGTTGCCTTTCTCTCTGCTCTGGCTCTGTGGTCTTCTTCGAGGGAGGTTCTGGCAATCTCATAAGCTCCATCGTCGTCAAGTTCACTATTAAGAAAAAGAGGATTAGATTCAACAGCTGTTATGTCCTTAAAATTGAAGGATTTGATGTCACTTTTTGTGACGTGTAGGGCTTTATCCATCTCTTCTTGACTGTAAAACAAAGCGCCTCGTCGACCAAGGATATTCAATGAAGGATTCTCATCAAAGGTTCCCCTTATGGGTTCATACCATGTTTTGGTTCGGGAACGTCGGCGACCCTGGCTATCAGTATAGTATTCTGTCTCGGTGTGTTTTTTGTAGCCTTCATACTCAGTCACAGCGTGCATCGACTCAACCCAGAAGGGAACGAAGCGTAAAACAGCTTCTGTGACTTGAGCTTTGCCTCCTCGTCCCACCCATTTCCGTACCTTTTCACGCACATCATTTGCGTCACAGGTGGGTGGCAGGACGAAGTGATTCTCTATCTTCTCACCTTCAATTGTTGCGGTGAAACCGCAGTAATTACATGTAATAATTACATCGTCTGGTGAGACTGTAAGTGGAGCGTTACAGCTTTGGCATTTCAAAGCTTCCATTGGCTCCTTTGGTGTTGATGCCATTATGCCACACTCTCCTTTGAATAATTTGAAGGGTTTTAGACACCCTTAACTCTTTCCACCTTTTACAGTCAATCTGATTTATTTGAGAGAATGAAAGGGTTCGACTCATTGCAATTAGAACACTGGTTGTTCGCATTGAGAAGGACGAATGTAATATCATAGCCCCTCCTGCGAATTAATAATTCACCACATTTTTTGCAGTAGCTGTGCTCATAAGGGTGGTTCTGAACATTGCCTAGATAGACATAGTGTAGACCTGCTTCTCGACCAATGGAATGTGCTCGTTCTAATGTTGCCAATGGTGTGGCTTTTGTCAATCCATATTTTTCAGCTTGATATTGGGGAAAGTATGCTGACAGATGCCAGGGCACATCTGCACCAAGATCATTATGGATGCGGTGTGCAATGCTGGAAAGACATTGAGAGGAGTCGTTCATATCTGGGATTACTAGCGTTGTGATTTCCACCCAGATGCCAAGGTCAAGGGCATGTTTAGCGTTGCGCCATACTTTCTCCACATCAAGATGGCAGTATTTACGAACATTTGCCTGACATCCCTTAATATCGATATTAATGGCATCCAGTCCAGCGGAAGCAAGTCGCTCTAGCGAAGCTGGTGTCATGTACCCATTGGATACAAAAGTATTGTAAAACCCTGCTGCATGTGCTTTGGGCATAACATCCAGCGAATATTCAAAAAAGGCAGTGACTGGCTCGTTAAATGAAAAGCTGGTTCCCTGACATCCAGACCGTTTAACTTCTGATACAAATCGGTCGGGAGAAAGATGTTTGCAACGGGTAGGATCAGGATGATGCTTACTAATACTCCAATTCTGGCACCAAGGACATGCCGCATTACAACCCCAGGAACCAATCGTCAAAGCCCGAGTTCCCGGGTAAAAGTGGTAGAAAGGCTTCTTCTCAATAGGATTTGAATTAATAGAACTAATATCTCCATATGTAAGGATATAGAGCTGTCCATCTAGATTTGCTCTTGCTCCACAAAAGCCCCGCTTACCCGGTGCAATTATGCAGCGTCGTTCACAAACACCACACTGCACTTTCTTATCGTCTTTCTTTTCATACTGAAGTGCTTCTCTAACACAAGGATTCTTCTCAATTATCATCGGATCAAGGGTCATTCTGTTCATGAGTGATTGCACCATCAAATTTGAGCATTTGGGTTTCCAACACAATAGAATTAACATGGCAGAAGGCTGAAAAGGAAGACAAGCCTAAGACGAATCGGTGACTCTGCAATGACAGTGATTAGTGAGGGTGACTTGGTCCTTTTCTATTTGGATGCACGCAAGAATTGGCTTCTCCGCGTCGAAGTAGGAAAATCATTTCACCTACATCGTGGAATCCTCAACTATGATGACATCATCGGCAAGGAATATGGCAGTTTTGCCAGAACCAGTCTTGGCACACAAATATCAGCTCTCCCTCCCCTTCCACGTGATCTCGCCTTGAAGATGGGTCGACAAACAAACATAGTCTATCCAAAGGACACAGGTCTTATTCTCCTTCTAACAGGGATTGGACCAGGCTCCAAAATAGTAGAAGCAGGTACTGGAAGTGGTGCACTCACATCACTCCTTGGATATCATGTTCGCCCAAATGGACATGTCTACTCCTATGAAATACGAGAAGACTTCATTAATGCCGCCCAAAGGAACTTAGAGAAAGCCAATGTTGAGGATGTTGTCACAATCAAACACCAAGATATCTTAGATGGCATTGAAGAACAAGAATTAGATGCTGTCGTTCTTGACATGGCGACCCCATGGGATGTAGTACCAACAGCCTATGAAGCCCTCAAGGGTGGAGCAGTCCTTGTCTCATTTTCACCAACAATCGAACAAACACAACGAACAGTCGCTGCCCTTTACGAATCCCATTTCATAGAAATGCAAACCAGTGAACTCATCGAACGACAAATTCTCGTCCGAACAGGAAAAACACGTCCCGCTACACAAATGATTGGACATACAGGCTATATTACCTCGGCACGGAAGGTCCTTCCACCATCAAAACCCAAACAATAGTCACTAGGAAAAAAGACTTCTGTTCTTATTACAAACTCTTTTTATCAATGTAGGTGAATCTTTCATTTGAAGAATATGTGAGGGATGTTTTTTGTTATTTTTTCGACAAATTTGGTTATGGTTGGGTCCAATCGGCGCTACTGTAATTATAATCGTTGGATTAATTGTACTACACAAAGATTCCTCATATTCGTTAAACCAAATTTTCTCTCTTAGCTTCATACTCTTTGGTATCTGTTGGATGATTTCTTCACTCACAGAAATAATTTGGATTGCAGGTTATCCTGCTGTAGTCTTGGCACGCAACGTATCTAATATTGCAGGTATTACTGCCACCATCTGTTTTCTCCTAACTGGGATAAATGTGCGATACGGGACTGGAATTGCATTCAATCCCAAGGTTCTAATTACTTCTTTTGCAATAGGTGCCTGTCTCTCAATTGTTTCTATTTTTGACCAAGTTGTACTAACAGAAGTAGATCCCCTTTTAGGAACTCAAGTTATTATGGGGGTACCTGGCATAATCGCACTTTTTGTCATTCCTGCAATATTGACTCTAATATCTGTCTGTATTATCATTTCTGTATCCCGCAAAGTTGACATCCCTGAAAAGAAGCAATCTTTATTATTACTCGCAGGCGGAATTCTGTTCCTCACCGTTGGCGCACTCTTATGGGCTGTTCAAGGTTTCTTTCTAGTCATCGCTTCTTATTACGGAATTCTTGCTCTTGATCTCTCAATTCTAAGTACATGGCTAATTGGTTCACTTCTTTGTTTACGTGCTTTTCGTAAACCACCTGTATAAAGGAATTTTTTCAACAATGCACCTCATCTGGAGGGTTACTTCAAAAGGAAGGGCAAATGGGCATTAATTGGTTCTATTGCAGAGACGATCCACATTTGTGGCAGAATTGCGCCTCTGGTGAAGCAACGGGTGTACCGCAGGATGGGCAGAATCTGCTTCCTTCGGGGGGTGGTCCTGGAGGAGGTGCATGATGAGGAACACCTGGTGGGGGTGCTGGTGGTGGTGCACCCATCAGCATATCTAGGAGTGATGTGTTGATTGGGCGGTCGCCGAGTCCGTGTACTGGGCAACGGATTTCTAATTGTGCCATCCGACCGGAAATTCGTGGTCCAATAATTTCAGTGGGTTGGCCACATTTTCTGCATAAAGCAACGTGTTCTCTTATTAGACCTGCAGCCTGTTCGAATAGTGGTAATGTCATCCGGTAGACAATCTGTGACTTGTGATTTGGGCAGGTCATGTATAGTACCACTCGGTCTCTCTGTGGTTTGCTTATCTTGGTTATTATTCGGGGGGCACCGCAGCGGCTGCAGGTGAGTTTCTGGGGAACTTCAAACATGGACATGGTGGTCACACTCTGCATTGTTACCTGTTAATTTATACTTAAAAACAATCGGTAACTCCTACTTTGAAGGTTCGTTGGCAAAAGTTTTCAACAAGTAGTAGCAGTGCAAAGTTGGGGTTACTATCTTTGCCTCGCAAATCTACATCAAATCGGATTCCAGTTACTCCTAAGATGATTCTAAAAGCTTGGAATCGCCTTGAGGGTGTCATCATTCATACTCCCCTCATTTTTTGCCAAGGTCTAAGTGACCTTGTGAAATGTTCTGTTTCAGTGAAATGGGAATGTCTACAACGGACAGGTGTTTTCAAGATACGAGGCGCGTATAATAAGGTAGCTTCTTTGTCTTCAAAAGCAGCAGAAAAAGGAGTCATTACTGCTTCTACGGGAAATCATGGATTAGCAGTGGCATATGCAGCCAATCAACGTGGTATTCCCGCCACAGTTGTTGTGCCAGTGGCTGCATCTTCACTAAAAGTGGATAAATGCAAACGATATGGTGCTAAGGTGGTAGTTCATGGTACTAATTATGATGAGGCTGCCTCTCATAGTGTTCAACTTGCCAATGAGACAGGAGCTACACTTGTACATGCCTATGCTGATCCCGAAGTTATTGCGGGGCAGGGGACAGTGGGTATTGAGGTGTTAAATGATTTACCTGAATCTGATGTTCTCCTTGTCCCAGTTGGTGGCGGAGGACTTATCTCAGGTATTTCCATATGGGCAAAAACTGTCAATCCCCAAATTCGAGTTATTGGCGTTCAAACAA
>JABXGU010000147.1 GCA_016550415.1 archaeon
ATGCTAGGTTTGTTCACGCTATCATCCTCGTTACAATACAGCGTTTTTTCCACCCAATTAGGTAATGATGCGTGGATCCTATTTGACACATTTACGGGCAGTTACCTAGTTATTTGGTTCTGCGACCAATAGGCATTACGTCCTTTCCATAGGTTTCACTCATGACCTCAGCCATGGCCAAATAAATAGCACTGAATCCACAGATGATACCTTCGTAACCAGCAATTACGTTGATTATAGTAATTCCTTGATGATAGTAGAAGAAGTGACCAAGGGCAAGTAACCAGAAGAGAACGGCTAAGGAGGCAAAGACGAACATTAGAGCATAGTTTGTCTTTAGTGTGCTAAGGAACATCCAGAAAGTGAATAGCCCCCACATGAAGAGATAGGGGACCAACACGAGTTGTTTGATTGCAGGGTCTGCGATGACTGGAGCTAGTCCCATTGCAGGTAAGAAATTGATGTAGACAAATGTTAACCAGAATAAGCCATAGGAACTAAATGCAGTTGCACCAAATGTGTTACCATTCTTTAGTTCCCAGATACCTGCAATAATTTGAGCTAATCCACCATAAAAAAGACCCATTGAGAATATCATACCTAAAGCGTTTGAATCGATGAGCTGAGCATTGTATAGGTTCAGCAGTACTGTTGTCATGCCAAAACCCATCAGTCCCAGCGGAGCTGGATTTGCAACTTTCTTTTCACTCAAAGATTTCACCGTCCAGTATTAACAGGTGGTGGCGGCGCTTTCTTGATAGGAGCTATTTAAGAGTTGTCGCAATTGAAAAAATCTTGAAACATTGCTAATGGAAAACATAGTCACTTTGTTAGTGCTTGGCGTACCTCTCTTTGGAAATTTTCTTTATCCATGAAGAAGGATTTGATGGGACGCTGGTTGACGATGCATCCAGATACATGCCCTCGGCGTTGCACCTCTTTCTTCTCTTCATATCTGTTGATAATAAGAATAGGTACATCAGCATCAACTTCACGAATGAGACGCTTTGTCTGCTTAGAGAATGATATGCAAAAAGGACAGGATGGGTCTAGAAAAATCAGTGCTTTCCCACAATCCTCATCTTGTGGGATATACACTTCCTCTTTAGGTTCATGGATGTATCCTTTCTTTAGGGGAAAATAAAGAAGAAATGGATTGTTCGTAATGACTTTTTTGAAACCCATCTTTTGATAAAATTCTGTTTGTGCGTATCTATTCGGTATATCGAAGGCCCAAGTTACCAGGGCAAGTGGTTTAGTATCTTTGAAGAATGGTTTTGGGAGAGTCATATCATCGATAAGGCTTCTTGTTAGATTTTTACCAACTCCTCTTCGCAGATTTTTCACTTGAGGCACAAAGATACAGAGGATGTTGATTATTCTCTCTTCTGGATTTGGAAGATATTGTATCATGCCAATAGGTTCTGTTCCATCATATGCAAGCTTGGCAACGCAGCCAAATTCGTTTAGAACCTTATCAGCCCACTTTTTTTTGACCTTCATCCCTTCAACAAAAGAATTAGTGCTTTTATGTTCTGCCGGAACACAAAGACGGATCAAATCTTCACCAATATCCTTACTAACATCCACAATCTTAGTCGTCATTTTAATGGATCACCCAATTTTTTGGCAAAATTCTATTTTCGAAGTGGATGTCAACATGTTCATTATGTCAGTTGGTTAGGCTTCGTATATAATTGATTGCAAAAGAATTGAGCTGCTTTCACTTCTTTGAATTTTATTAAGTATTTTCAGCTTAAACCAGTGCAGTCTTGTATTGTCTTTCAAATATCTTATTGTGTATTAATAGTGCCCAACGGGTTTATGCCAGTTTGGTTAATCTTTTAATCTTCGAATTTCCTCTGATTACATAGCTAAGTATTAACTGAGTTAGGCGGAGGAATGGTTTTGGGTCAGACCGAAACAATAGAAACTCTGGGAATTTTGGGTGGAATTGGGTCAGTCCTTAGTCCCTTTATAACGATTAGTCTCTTCGTATGGGTCTATTGGTTCTTTTTCTACATCTTTTCAATACCAGTCTTCTTGGCGCTCATTGGAGGCATAATATCATGCGCCTTATCGATAAGCGGTATTGGAAAAGTCCGAACCATGCCCCAACGATCTCGTCGTGATTTCCAAGCAGCGGGACTCATCGAGTTGGTTATAGGATTTGTATGTTTTAATTGGCTAATGCTCTTATCAGCAATCCTTATTCTTGTTGCTTATGCAGAGAATGATGAATTATGGAAAAAAATATCACTTGCGAGAGAGCAGACAGGTTTTCCGTTTGTGTCTGTCGCAACTGCAGCAGGTAGTATTTGGAACCGACGCTTATCATGTCAATTTTGCGGGGCACCCCTTGTAATCATAACTGCAGTATCAAGAGGGCCATGGGTGCAAGTGAAGGGACTCTGTCCACTAGATAGCACAACTGACGTGGTTCGTCTACCTCTAGCTCTATTGGAGGAATGGGTCCCAGTTCTAGCCGACCGATTCCACCGATGTGAACAATGCGGAGAACGAACAGCAGCGCAGATAGTAGTCAGGCAGACATACCAAACCACAACACTCCGTGCCTACTGCCCATTACACCATGCAAACAAAACCTACCGATACATCTGGACACCTCTATATCCACATGCTGCCAGAAGCCCATCAACAGATGTAGGATTCCGTAGTAGAAGGTACTACCCACGCGTCTATCCATTAGAAAGTCCAAGTCCAATACATCCACAACCTTTCATCCAATATCCACAAGTAACATACACCCCATCTACTTCACAAAGTGTAGCGGCACCCAGACCCCAAACTATGCCATCTCAATTTACAACCCCAACACAGAACGATATGGAACTTTTATATTGTAGAGAATGTGGTGTTCGATTAGAGCCAACGGACCGTTTTTGCTTTAGATGCGGACAGCGAATCAGATGAGTAGAGTGTGAACTTCAATGGTAGAAGCTGCAATCGAAACTAATTTTACTTGTTCATGTGGGGCTCCACTAATAGTTATGACTTTAGATCCTGCTCCTGGTAATAAGATATCAGCGATGGCTTTTTGCCCTAAGCACCGAATCGGACAAAATATCATACTAGATCATTCAGGTTTGGACTTGTGGATTGGCGTGGTTGCTGACCGGCTTTTCCGATGTGCTCTATGTGGACGAGAAATTACTTCAGTTCCTAGTACAGGTTCATCGCAGAATGCAACTACCTTTACCCTCACATGTCCTCAACATGGAACACAGAACAATACTCGGACAGTTTGGAGTGTTATTTATCGACGCTTGCTCACAGAAATTAAAAATCGTCGAGAAGCAAGAACCATTTCACAGCCGGTTGAATTTTCCCCCGAAGCTGCCACTGAAAATGAAACACAGCCTCCTGATGAAACTCTGCCACAAACTAAGTCTTCTAAGGAACCTGTAGTTGGTTACTGCAGTCAATGTGGAAAGAAAATTCGTCCACATGATGAATTTTGTTTTAATTGTGGGGCAAGTATAGAAGATTGAGACTATAGTAACCTTTCCTCATTGAAAGGATGAACATTGAGTCATAAATGTAAGAGAGTTGAGATGTAGGACAACTTGCTACTTGTTCTCAAGGTGAGCTTTGAGATTCGTTAAGGTTTGCCTAGCGTCTGATTTGATTTGTCCATCAAGCTTTTGCTGTGCCGCTTTATCTAGTTGCTTGCCGAGAAATCTTTCTGGCAATAAATAATATACTTCGTATGTTACATGTGTTCCACTTGATGTGGGTTTGAAGTGCCATTTAGCTTCTGTGAAGGGTTGTCCGGAAATTGACTTTACATGGAGGAATCTACCCTTTTCCAATTCTATAACTTCTAGTTCTTGTGTAAACCGGAAGTCTAGAACTTTTATGCCCATGGCAAAACGAGCACCTACTCCCACTTGTGCCTCAGTTGTAGGATCATAGCTGGTCACCGACGCAATGAATTTGGCTGCGTTACGGTGATTTGCAGCATAGTGAAAAACTTGTTCAAGTGGTGCATGTATTTCGATGGCTTCAGTAATGTGAGTCATAGCACTTCTCCTTCTATTCTTCAATTAATATCATTTTCTAAGCTTTACCGATTCTTGTAATGTTTCCTTTCGAAGTCAGTAACATATTGACGCGTGTAATTATACCATTCAGCTCGTCGGATTCGTTTATACCTTTTGCAGAATTCTTCGCCCAGAATATTTCCGAGTACATCATCCTTTTGTAAAAATTGTAGTGCCCTATTCAGAGATACAGGGAGCATGGAGACGTTCATTTGGGATAGTTCCTGAGGTTGAAGATCATAGACATTTTCTGATATGGGCTTTGGAGGTTGCATTTGTTTTTGTACACCATCAAGACCAGCGCCAATGAGGGATGCTAATAATAGGTAGGGATTAGTTAGTGGGTCAGGAGAGCGAAATTCAATGGCTGCATTCTCTTGCGTAGTAAATAGTGGAACTCTAACAAGAGCAGAACGATTACGATAGCCCCAAGTAATATAGACAGGCGCTTCATATTCAGGAACTAGACGTTTGAATGAATTGACTGTAGGATTGGCAATAGCTGTTATTGCAGGCGTATGTTCTAGGAGACCAGCTACAAATTGCTGACCAATCTCTGATAGGACCCCTTTGCTCGTACCGAGGATATTCTTACCTCCTTTCCAGACCTGTAAATGGCAATGTAGTCCGCTACCTGCCTGGCTTGGAAAAGGTTTGGGCATGAATGAAACTTCAACACCATGCAAAGCTGCTCTATGGCGAGCTAGAATCTTAAAAAGTACATAATTATCTGCAGCACAGCCTGCCTCTGTAAAGTCCAACTCAATTTCCTGTTGACCCTCTCCATGTTCAGAATGAAGCCATTTGGATTCAATACCAGCGGCTCGAAGGTCAAGTGCTGTCTCTAGAAGTAAATCCATTCCTTTGTTATAGGGAATGATATCTGCATAGCCAGCTCTATTCAATGGTTCACCAGTTTGTGTAAGGTAATAGAATTCGGGTTCTAACTTGACTCGGATTGTCATATCAGAAGTTGATAATTGCTTAATGACCCGCCCAAGTATGTTCCTTGAAGCAAGTGGATGAAGTTGGAGAGCGCCACTTTGACTGCGTTGATGCACATCTGCAAATGCACAAGCACGACGAGGTGAACAGCCCGGTATTTCTCGGATTGTAGAGAGGTCAGGGATGAGTTGAAGATCAGAGTCACTTACAGGTGCGAGGCCTTTCACAGAAGAGCCATCGATGCCGCAGCTATGTACAGGAATTTTGCCTGTTGCCAAAGGCTCAGTAGAGGTAACTGGAGTTATTGGGACAGTCATACTTTTTGGTTGTCCATCAATATCAACTGTTAGCAGCTCAACAAAATGGATTTTGCCTCTACCTACATCTGTGGCAGGTTGTTCAGAACTCAATTCCAAATCGTCTCCAATAAATAATGTAAGTGTGATTGCACAGATTAACCTCTTTTAAAGATTAACACTATATCATCTTGAGTGCTTCGGGACTCAGAATCCCAATTTTTAGAAAAGTGAATAAATTTATTGGGAAAACTTACAATCATCAAGGATGAGAGGATTTTCATTATGAAACGTGTTCAATCTGTTTTACTTGTCATTCTCTTTGTAGCCCTCATTGGACCAATGACATCAATGGCTTTTGTCTTTAATTCTTCGTTGGATACAAATCAGATAGGCACCAGAAACTACAATAAAACAAGAATAACACTAGAGACGCTAACTGATTTTGTAGGGGAAGTCAATAATGTAAAACTCCCACTTTCTATCATTCATGAACAGCCTATTCAAGAAAAAACACCGATGAACCCACGATCATGGACCGTGCTTGTCTATCTTGACGGAGACAATGATTTAGAAGAAGCAGCCTTTGATGATTTTAATGCAATGGAATCTGTGGGGGGAACTGCTGAAGTAAATATTATTGTTTTCGTTGATTTTTGGGATGGGGGATATGCCCCCTTCACGGGAGCAAAATGCTACAATCTTACAAAGGATACTGATTTAGATACAATCAATCAAGTTGAACTGACAACGGGATTACCATCAGAGCCCAATATGGGTAGCTCAACTACGCTCATCAACTTCATTGTTTTTGGGCAGACTTACGCACCTGCAGATAACTACTTGCTAGTCCTGTGGGATCATGGCGCAGGATTCTATGGAATATGCTATGATTACACAAATGGTAATGACCCACTTTACCCAAGTGAGCTTGCTACAGCCTTAGGTAGTGGTGCCATCCAATCAATTGATGTAGTTGCCATGGATGCTTGTATGATGGGACAACTTGAGGTTGCATATGAGATTGGAAGCTATGTTGATTATATCGTCTTCTCCGAGGACAATGTACCATGGTATGGGTATCCCTATGAAGAATTTCTACAAGATTTGACAAATACGCCTGGGACCACATCAGCAAACTTGGCCAGTAATATAGTGACAAACTATATCCAAGCTTATAGCCCAGGAGGCATCTACTACCCGCCTAGTGACGAATACATTACTCTCTCTGCAATACAAGCCTCAAAGATTGGGGACGTTGCTGTTGCTCTTGATAGCTTCACTGATGCGCTTCTCCCCACAACTACATTAAGTACATACTATGAGGCACTATGTAATGCACGAGGGTTAGCTCAGACTTTTGGGTGGCCAGACTTCATGGATTTGGCTGACTTTGCAGCAAAAGCTAGTTTATTGATCCAAGACCCAACCATATCCAACCTTGCACAAGACGTTTCCACCAAAGCACAGGCTGCAATACACTTTGAACAACATCTTTCTGGTGATGCAGACGCCACGGGATTGGGGATAGCCTTTAGCACTCACTATTCAATCCCGCTTGACCTTACTACAGACACGAATTATGAGGATTTCATGAATGCATTTCTTGATAAAGCTGGAACTAGCTCTGATAGCATCCTCATTACGGATGGGGGAACCCATTATGGTTATCTAGACGGTTATTACGATTCAGTGTTTTATCGTTTCGTTCCAGAGGTTTCTGGAACCTACACTTTGAGATTAGAGTCGATTAAGGAATATGATGAAGACTTCGACCTATTCCTCTATGACAATGAAGGCTACGAAGTTGACGCTTCTCAGAGTGTCTATTCATCTGAAACTATTCAATACAATTTCGTTGCTGGTGAAACCTACTATATTGAAGCGTATTCCTATCCAGGAGCTAGTGTAATATTCGGACTTGGTGCGTTCAGCCTCGTAGTCAGCCTAAATATACTAACCAATGTATTCATAATTGCCATAATTGCTGTAGCCATAGTCATCGTTATTATCATTGTATTCTTCGTTTGGCGATTATATTCCCAGAAACGACAACGACCACACAGTTGGCAAACAGAGACGGCTTATAGTCCATACGGGAAACCAGTTGAAACACAGCCAACAAGGACACCACCAATTGCAGACACAAGAGGCTTCTGTGTTTACTGTGGTGCTTCGATGCCAGAAGGAGCTGCTTTCTGTCCCAATTGTGGAGCCAGCCGCAGCGGTTAGAACTAGAACGTAAGGGAGCGCCACTGAAACGTGGTGTTCCCTATGATCATTTTTTTCTTAATTTATCGAAGGGTCGAGATTAGAATTTATTTTACCAATGTTGTCAGTTCATTGATGAATTCTTCGGCTTGCTTCATGCCCATTGCCCAGAATTCGGGTTTAGAAATGTCAAAGCCCAACTCTGATGCCAGTGTCCTTGGGGATTGTGAACTACCTGCAGATAGCAGATGTCGGAGTTTTGGAACGAACTCTTTGCCCTGCTCCTTGTACAGTCGATATAACGCAAATACGAATAAATTGGCATACACGTAGGGATAATTGTATAGACGAATATCTGGTCTGTAGTAATGTTCCTTCATTGTCCATTCCCAACGCATTTCGTCTAGCCATTCGACTGCATCACCATAGATGTCATCACGGGCTTTTGTCCAGTATTTGGCAATAGTATCACCGTCGAGATATTCTCCACGTTCGAAAGCATTGTAAAGAGCCATTTCGAAGAAGTAGCGGGCGGATACTTGAAAGACAGCTATACCAAATTCGTCGAGTATCTTTGCGATTACTTCGATTTTTTGTTCCTTTGTTTTAGCTTCTGAAATGAGTTTGTCTGCTATTAGGAGTTCTCCGAACATGCTACCAGTTTCTGCAATACAGAACCCAATATCGCAATTGAAGAGATTCTGTTCCTTTGACATAAGAGTGGTGTGTACTGCATGTCCATTTTCGTGAACAAGGGTGAATACATCGCTTAGATGACCATTGAAGTTTTGGAGAATGAACGCTGTTTTTCCAGCAAGCCATGAAGCACAATAAGCACCGGAACGTTTACCCTTTCTAATTTCAGCATCGATGCGGCGTTTTTCAATCATGTCGGTGACAATGTCACCAATTGCTCTATCAAAATTATTGTACGTATCTATTGCCATTTTCTGGGCTTGTTTCCATGTGAATTTACGTTCTGGCATATTCGGGAGAGGCGCTAGGACATCATAGTTAGCTAGCTTTGGCAAGTTCATCAATTTTGCCTTTAATTTCAAATATTTTCTATAAATCCCAACATAGTCCTTTACCGTGGTCATCAGTGCGTCGATACTGTCTTCATCCACATCATTAACGATTAAACTCTGTGTACGGTGAGTGGGCCACTTTCGTGTTTTGCCTATCTCTATATGGTTGCCAATGATGGCCCGAAGTGCACTTGACCAAATAATTTCATCCTTTCCAAGATTAGAATATACAACATGATTGGCTTCTTTGCGGATTTCTCTTTTTTGATGTTCATAAAGAGCGATAATCTCTCCGTAATGCATCACTTTCCGCTTTCCATCGATTTCGATTTCGAAGGCACGTGTGGAAAGCCAATCGCCTTGAAGCTGATACCATGATTGAATGCCAAAGCGGTCTTTTTGGATTGCAAGTTGCTCTTCAGCATCAGAAAGATAATATGCTGAATCACGCTTCAAGCGTTCAAG
>JABXGU010000014.1 GCA_016550415.1 archaeon
CCGAATCTTAATTTACACTCAACGGATTTGGGCTTCAATTGCTTGAATTCTCGTATTTTCTTTAAAAGTACCTGAATTTCTTTTTCAAGTTGGGCGTAGATATTTTCACGATAATTTCCCTTGAGTAATTTCTCAATTTTTTGTTTGGAGAATTTTGATTTGTAGAGTTTGTGAACCTTCTCATCACTCCAAGAGAAGTAACGTGTTACTTTCAACATTGGAATAGTGAGTAGATGCCGGATATCGGTATCTTCTATGGAATGAATATATCCCCAAATTTTGGAGAGCGTTGTTAGGAATTCTTTGGGAAACCAGTAAGCTAGGTTTGACCATTTAGGGAGAAATTCTTCCTTTGTCTGCTTTATTTCCTTGATAGTGTTTTGTATATCAATTGAATCACGTTCTATGAGTGCTGAATCGTGAATCAGTTTCATTATTGGGTTTAGGTCCCATAATTCGTAATCGTATCCGTAGATGCGTGACACCAAGCCCGTTGTTCCGTATCCTGCAAATGGATCAAAAACCTTCATTCCTGCCCTACCATATTTCTTCAAAGCGAAGGCAACAACTTGAGGAATAAACTTGGCAGGATACTTGTATATAGAGAAAGTTCCAGATGTGGTTGATGGTATTTCTGGAATCATATTACGAAAAAGTACAGATTCTTTCAAAGGCGGATTTGGTTCTTTAGACATTTCTTCCTTTCCTTTTTTGCATGATTGATAAGATCCTATTCTCAGAGTAGAAGTGGCATTAGTATGATATAGATTGAGCATAACCCGATTTGAACCAAATTCACTAATAATCCAAAAATTATGAAATTACGCCTTGACATCTTGGAATCCTTGAAACTAGTCATTGAAACAATTAGCATGGGTACAGTTCCGAAGGGTGATGCTACTCCTCCGAGTGCTGAGCCAAATCCTATTCCCCAAAACAGGATTTCGCGTAATGTAAAAGTCCAACCCATTGTTTTCGCCATTTCAACTGCAAGTGGTGCGAAGGTAGCTGCTATGGGTGAAGCTCCAATCATTGCGAAACCAATCCATGTGCCTAATAGCATCATCAAAGACGCAGGTATCAATTGCCCGCCACTTGCCTGGAGAATTCCAACTGATACCATGCTGAGAATTCCAACCAGCTCCAAGCTGCCTGACAGAACAAAGAGGCTACCAATGAAGAATATGATATCCCACTCGACACCACGCAGACTTGCGCGAGGGTCAGCGTGGCTGACAACCATGAAAATCATCATCCCAGCGATGGCAACTACATATGCTTGAGGAAATAGCACAAATGCGACGACAAGCAGACCAAATAGTACTGAATAAACCCAGAATAGTCTCTTATTTGGGACCATCATCCAAGGGTCAAACTCCATCACCTGTTCAAACGCTTTTTGATCTCTTGTTGCTAGTTCTTTACGAACGATTAGAAATACGATTGCTAATGTTACAGCTAGCACAATTATTGCAAGAATCCCAAACCGTATTATGTAGTAAAGAAAATCGAATCCAGCGTAATCAGCAATGATTACGTTTGAAGTTGTTCCAATAAGAGTGAAGGCACCACCTGCACCTACTGTAAGCATCTCTCCCAGCAGAAATGGATAGGACTTGATTTTAAGAGCCTGACAGGTTAAGACTGTCAGATAGCCTATAATTAGAATGACCACGGTGTTCAGGAGAACTGTTGATAACAAAGCTGTTAGTAGGCAGAATAAGACAAACAACTTTTGTGGGTCACCCTTTGTGAGCCTAATGAAATGAACAGCTAGAAACTGGAACACGCCTGCTCCCCTTATCACTTCAGCCACTATTGTCATTCCTGCGATAATCAGAATTGGCTCAAGCCGGATCATGGCTAGAATATCTTCTCCAGGAACACCATACATAATGAGAGCAATTGAAACCAAAACTGCTCCAATCAATGCAGCAGATGTATGATGGATTATTCGTGTAATAATTAGCAGCACTGTCAAAAGGAAAATCAGGAGAACCAGAATCCAGAGTTCCATTTGGCTCACTTTTTGGGATTGGTCAAATTATACTAGAATGTTAGTTATTATTCAATCTGCTAGATAGAGGAACATTATAAGTTAAATCTGTTTGATTTTTAAAAAAAAAAGGATGCAGATTAGGTAGGTAGAATTAACAAGCAAATTGTTGCTTCAGGTGTGAGGTTTACCGAGTACTCTGAATGAATGGTCTTTTTCTCATCTGTTCGGTTTCCCATTTCTTCCTTTCTGAACGCAACTTGAAAAGATCAATATCCTTGTAAATCAGGTTTTCTTCCTTTGGTGGAATGTTTCTTTCAACCCGTTCCTTTTCAGGAGTATAGATGAGTGAATCTCCGAATTCTGCGACATTGGCAAAAAAGCAGTAAGCGTAGATTGATCTTCTAGCATCAAAGTGAGCGGCTTTAAAGTCAGCAGTAACCGGCGTAAAAGCAGGATTAATAATCAAATCTATGGGCGGCTCGGAGTTCTTCAATTCGACTCTCAAGTCCATATCCAGGAAATCCCGACAGATAACAATAGCAATCCTCCCAAATTCACAGCTACCAACCATGATTTCTCTGGACCTGTTTCTTGTGTCGATTCCTTCTGCTATCTGTTCATTCTCATAGTGAATAGTGGCAGGTATATGCTTCTCCTGATCCCAGAGAATGCCATCAGGGGAAATAACCATACTCCGATTTTGTTTGGTCTTCGTATCATGGTAGGAGCCTGGAATTATATGCATCTTGTAGGTTTTTGCCAGAGCTAAAACATCGTTGAACAATTGAGGATAGTTTAGATCGATGGTCAATTCTGGAAAGATGAGTAGGTCAATTCCCATAGAAGATGCATTTGCCACCATTTTTTTGATGTTATTACTAACAATTTTCACTTTGTTTCTACGGAGTCCAAAAAGCCCAGGACCCAGTTTCTTATAAAATTCCTGAAAGAGATTGCCTGTTTTGGATAAGCCTATTTGAGCTATTCCAACTCGAAACGTTTCCTTCTCGATTTTTTGAGTCTTGAGCAGGTCAAGATACACTAGCTTGTATTTACTGATGGTACGCTCTCTTTCTGGAATTCCCTTTTCTTCGATAAGATTAGCTACAGTTTTTTGAATCATTTGTTCAAGAAAGCTGTCTAATCTTGTAAGGTCAATTAATTCTTGTCTTGAAGGATTTTGTTTGAAAATTGATTCCCATTTCTGCATTTGTGATTGCAACAAATCACGCTCTTGAGCCACTCTTCGAGCTAGTGCAGAGTACCCTTTCTCTTCAGAAATGCGATAAGCTGTTTCCAGTAATTTTCTTGCCTGCCCCATATCCAATTCCATCAAGGCAAGCTTAGACTTAAGCAAGTATGTCTCAGCGAGAAGCGAGTGAGATGACTGCTGCTTGGCTATAACAAGAAGTCGTTGAGTTAGATTCTTGATTTCTCCAAATAATTCCTCCTCTCCTGTCATCTTCAACTCGGATAGTAGCAAGTCGCATAGATGAATCATAGCTGTTACTGTTAATGAGTGTTCAACGACTTCCTCTTCAACTACTTGTTCTAGAATCTCTTCAGCCTTCATCCTATGACGGGCGCGTTTGCTAGCTTTTAGTGAGAGGGCTTTGGCAATGCGGAACCGCTGATCAATGACTCGATTGTCTGTGCGTTCATTGATCTGCTGAAGCTTTGCCAGATACTGTTCAATCAGAGTTGGGTTATCCCTTTCTATGGCTAACCAAACAAGTTCAAAAAGGACATTGGCAGATAGGGGGTCATTCCCCAGTTCCTCAAAAATTGCCAAACCTTGTTGGTCATAATCAAGAGCGTCTCTAAAATTGCCTTTCTTCCTGTGGATTTCGCCAATGTTGGTTAGTAATAGAGCTACTTCCTCCTTGATTCCTAGTTCCCTGTAGATTGCTAAGCTCCTCTGAAAGTGCTCTAGTGCTTGATCGAGTTCACCCTTCAACTGGTTTATGTTGCCCAGATTATTAATTGCCAGTGCAATATCCCGCTTACTTCCTAGCTCCTCACTGATTGCTAAGCCCTGCTGGTAATATTTCCATGCTTTATCCAGTTCACCCTTCAACTGGTGGACTACACCCAAATTGATGAGTGATGTAACAGTGTCATACTTGCCACCTAGTTTCTCTTTGATTGATAAGCTTCTCTGATGGCATTCCAATGCCTGGTCCAAGTCACCTCTCCTCGTATGAAGATTACCTAAATTGTTCAGCAATCTGGCGACTTTTTGCATATTGCCTAGTTCTTCACTGATTTTCAAGCTACGTTGATAGCACTCCAGTGCCTGGTCCAGGTCACCTTTAGACCAGAATACGAGACCTAGATTATTTAGTGAATCCGCGATACCGTACTTGTTGTTCTTTTCTTCCCAAATCTGCAAGCTTCTTTGTAGACATAATTGAGCCTGATCTAGATTGCCTTTATACCAGTAGATTATGCCCCTATGGCTAAGTAATTCTCCTTTTCTCTGTTTGATTTTCTCTTCCTGATTGGATCTAATTTTTTCCAGTAATTTCTCGCCCTTTTCTACAACTGCTAGACCCTCATCCAATCTCCCTGAAAGCCAAAAGGCCTCGGCTTTTACAATCAAAGTATCTACCGCTAGTAAAAAGTCCTTCTTTTCCAGAGCAGTTAGCAGAAGTTTTTCAATGAGTGGGAGAGATTTCTCAAGTTCACCTAGCTTAACTCTAATACGGCATTCAAGTAATTGGCAAGTAAGACGATTACCAGAAGACTGCTTTCCCCTTGAAGCAAGTTTTTCCACTATTTCAAGTGCTCCATCATAATCCCCATTCTTGAGTAATAATTCAGCACGGGACAGTTCCTTAAGGGTCATTCTTTTTCTTCCAGAATGTTCTTGCTTTCACATAAACAAGCACATATTCCTTTTTTAACTCGCTTTCCGAGACTATTTACTTTCACAGTTGAACTCGTGAAATATTGTATCCAGATATAATGGAATTTAAGATCCGTTTAACTCTGCTAAAAGTGCTGAGTCAAGCGTTACAGATAAACCAAAAGAAGACCTGAAAAGGAAGCTGCCTATAGTAAAATGTAAACCTGCAATTACATACAATATGCTGTGGTTCCAAGATGAGGTATTCTTCTATCCAAGCCAAAACGTTGTTGTCCAAGCTTCATTATGGCGACTCCTGGTTTCACAGCAATCGTTCCATGAACTCGTATCGCGGATGTGAACATGGTTGTGTATATTGTGATGGGTTCTGCCAGTATTATCGAATTGATGATTTCTTCACCCATGTTCGTGTCAAGGAGAATGCCCCACAAGTGTTACGACGAGAATTGGAACGCGCAAAATTCAGTTCACAGAGTAAGTTGCAATCAGACACCTTGATTAAATATCTGAGTGAAAAAGATGCACCTAAGATGCTGGATGAAGGGAAACGAAAAATCATTATCGGTATATCGGGTGGTGTTTCTGATGCATACCAACAAGCAGAAGAGAAGTATCGCATTACTCGACAGGTTTTAGAGACATTACAAGATTTTCGAATGCCTGTATTTGTTCTAACAAAATCAAAACTGGTACTTCGAGACCTCGATTTGCTAAAGGAGATTCACAAACAAGCCTTCGCAAATATCTGCTTTAGCATCACCATACATGATGAAGAGACCAAGGCGATTTTTGAACCCAAATCCTCAGCCACATGGGAACGATTTGACGCATTAAAACAGATTCGAAAAGCAGGCCTTCATGGTGGCGTAATGGCTTATCCAACCATTCCATGTGTTGGGGACACCAATGAGAATATGCGAGAGTTGGCTAGGGAGGCAAAAAGAGCTGGAGCAGAATTCATCATGTTTGCTGGGATGACCTTGAAGCCAGGTCGTCAGAAAGATTATTTCATTAATGTGGTCAGAAGAAGGCTCCCTGATGCATATCCCTTAATCGAGAGAATTTACTCCAATAATCATGTTTACGGGCATCCAATCGTTGAGTTTCTCCCCGTGAATGTAATGATTGAAGGGCGAAGGATTTGTCATGAGGTTGGTATATCAGACCGTTCAATTCGCCATATGATGCCAAGTGAACCTGAGTCTAATGTGCGAGTTCTTATTGCCCTTTTTGATTTGGTTTATTATAGATCAATGTCTCTTGGAAAACCACGCAGCAATTGTCATGAGTTTCATGAACTAGCTGTAAAAATTGAATAGGGCGTTGAGGATCTTC
>JABXGU010000148.1 GCA_016550415.1 archaeon
CTTCGTATGGATTGCTGCAAAAACACTCTCGATAGAAGAGCAAACTACAATCAGTCAATATCTTTCAGTAGAACCTAAGAGTCTGGCAGGAATATTAGAGAAACCGCCTAGCGGACGGTATCACCGATACTATGACTTTTCAGCACTGCATACACCCATCTGTGTCGCTGAACCACTCCTCCATGACGAACCATTCATAATTTTACTCAGTGACCATATCGTTGTCACAATTGGTTCTCATTTACCACAAGAATCAATTGGCGAAGTTGAGGGTACACTGCGCAACTTAGTTGAAACAGGATTCAAAATAACACCCTCAACAGTAGCAGTTCGAATTGTCCAAGAAGTTGTTGAGCTAAATGCAACCATAATTCGTGATATGATAAGCCAAGCATTAGAGCTTGGTAAATCATATGCCAAAGTAGACATTACTGAATTATTAGCTGAAATCACACGGCTTCGACAACAACAAGGAGAATTATACCATCGAATCATGGAGCAACGCAGTTTGGTAGATATGATGCTCCAGCATGTTCCAAGACACCTGAAACTTAATGAACACCTTACCAACCTTCTAGCAACGATTCAGACAGAAGTTGAACGACAACAACAAAGACTTGAATTTCAGTCCCGATCCTTAAATGACCTAGTTTCTTTGCATAGTGCTTTGATGGCAAATCGGTTAAATCGGGTCATTATTATTCTGACAGCAATCACAGCTACAGTTACATTTCCCAGCTTAGTGGCGAATATTTTTGGAATGATAGGCTTGTTTCACCCTTATCCTCTATTTCTCCTGTTTGGTAGTATTCCCATTTTTGCTTGGCAGGTGGAATTGTTGTTGCTATTCCCTGCGCTTATTATCCCCCTTGTATGGGTAATCCATAAGGGCTGGATTCGCATCTCCTTCCCACAAGAGAAGAGGTAACCAGGTTTTGAACCTTATTTTTTAACAAACACTTTTGAGGGGGAACAAGAAGGAAGCCGATATAAAATTGATTGGGGATACCATATGCCTGACTCTGCGAAAATTATGTCTTTGAAAGATATGATAAGAAAGTTTGTACCTAATCGCAGCCACATCTACATAGAAGGGATTCTATGTAACCGCTTGCCCATGGCTGCGGTCCATGAAGTTATTCGGGCTAAGAGACGTAATCTTCGTCTTGTTAGCGCGCCAAATAGTTTAGCCATTGATCAACTAGTCGGATCAAGCTGTGTTGAAGAGGTTGAGTTCTATTTTCTTGGTCATATGACCAATCAAGGTTTTGCTACAATGCGAAGATTCCGTGAAGCTTCTGAAAAAGGCATTATACGCGTAAAGGAGAGTATGGGTTATTCAATTTGCATGGCTTTGCGAGCAGGAGCATATGGAATCCCTTTCATACCGATTCCAGATTTCCGTGGATCTGATTTGTTGAAGGTACGAAAAGACTACAGAATTTCAACTTCACCTTATAATCCAGACGAGACAGTCATACTTGTCCCTGCCCTTAACCCGGATGTTCTCCTTCTCCATGCCCACACAGCGGATACTCGAGGTAATGTTGTACTGGATGAGCCTTGGCCAATATTTACCTTGACAATTGCCCAAGCATGCCGCCACGTTCTAGTTACTGTCGAGGAAATTGTTGAGCCAGGTTCACTCAAACCAAACCAAATAACAATCCCACATTTTCTTGTTGACGCTGTAAGCCTTGTGCCCTATGGTGCTACACCGACGGCCATGAACAAAATGTATGAAGCTAATTTTCCACATATTGAACTTTATCAAGAAGCTGCTAAGACATCTGAGGGCTTTACTCAATATCTCAACGAGTTTGTAACTGGAACTTCCACACATAAGGAGTTCCTAGCAAAATCTGGTCCTGCACCAATGTGGGGTCCTCAACTAAAACAACAGGAAGTATCCAATAGAAATAGTGACAGAAACCAATATGATGACTATTCCTTTGACGAATTAATTCTGGCAGCACTGTCACATCAATTAAAAGATGGAGAATGCGTCTTCACTGGAGTAGCAAGCCCAGTCCAAATGATGGCAACCCTACTAGCTCAAGCAACTCATGCACCAAACCTGCTTTATTTCAATCTTCTAGGTACAATTAATCCGCATCCAACCAAATTGCCCATTTCAACTGGTGATCCACACCTCTTTGATTCCTGTGAGAACGCCATCACATTTCCTGAAATTTTTGACCTGGCAAACAATGGAAGAATGGATGTGGCATTTCTTGGTGGAGTTCAGATTGACCAATTCGGTAGTTTGAACATGAGCATCATTGGCAAAAACTATGAACACCCCAAGGTCCGTTTACCTGGTGGAGCGGGTGGTCCACTCATGATTCGAACATTTCGTAGAGTCATTTCATGGCGCCCAAATCACAGTCAAAGATGTCTTGTTGACCAAGTATCTTTTACAACAAGTCCTGGGTGGATTTCCAGTGCTAAAGGCATTCGTCATGGAGGACCTGATATCATTGTAACTGACCTTTGCATTTTCCGATTTGACCGCTCAACAAAAAAGGTTTGGCTAGAATCGATTCACCCAGGTGTTAATTTAGAAACTATAAGGAATCTAACAGGGTTTGCATTCAAAGTACCTTCGAATGTTCCGTTCACAAGTTATCCTACGAAGCAGGAGTGCAACCTCATTCGTACAGTCATTGACCCTGAAGGAACACGAAAACAGCTTATCAAACCACCAAATATTCAAACGCAAAAGTAAGGTTGGTATTATTCTGCAATGATTAGTCATCATAATGTTTTTAAGCGGTTTTCTCAATCGGATGCCGGCGCGCGTCCTGGGTATTGCAGGTTCCTTCTTCCATGGTAAATGGTGAGTTTGTTGCTAACCGAAAAACAGTTTGACTTTGTGAAAAGATTAATTGATCGACGTGGCTTTGCTATTGTCGGTAAGCCTATCGAGCTTGAGAAAGAAGGCGGCATTGATATCCATGGGAAATCAGTTGTCAAGGGTCCAAAACGAACTCTATTGGTTAGAATCATTCTTGAAACACCCACGGTTGGTGTAGAAATTCTTCGCAACACTGCAAAGGCTCGCGACGATGGAGAATTTGACCAGGCAATTCTTATCGGCGGCGAGCGATACACCTACGCTGCACGACGAGAAGCCAAAGAAATGCGAATCGAGCTCCTGCACCGCCGATTCCTTTCAATAGACCTCTTCCAGCACGAGTATGTTCCAGAACATGATATTATCACTAAAGATGAAGTTGTACAACTGGAGAAAAAGTATGGCATTTCCCGTGAACAACTTCCTAAAATTAAAGCAGGAGACCCAGCGGCTAAAGCCATTGGTGCACGACCAGGCGATGTTATTCGTATTATTCGACCATCGGACACTGCAGGAGAACATGTAATATACCGTTATTGCATATCTTAGGCTTACTTCTGCCGTGCATTGACTAAGAAATGTTTGAGTTGAGTGCGTGTAGGCAAAGCAGACATTGCACCCCTTTTAGTAATAACGAGTGCGGCTACAGCACAGCCTTGATTAACTGCTTCAAAAAATGATAGCCCCGTTGCTAGACCAGCGATGAAACCAGCATTGAATCCATCCCCTGCACCAGTTGTATCAACAGCTCGAACATCAAAGGCAGATTGAATGGTTCTTTCTAAATCATCACTTGCAGATCTCTTGATTGCTAATACCCCTTCAGACCCTTGCTTAACACAGATTGCGGATGGTCCAAACCCAAGAATACCATGAACCGCTTCTTCGAGATTTTTTGTTTTCATGAGAAGGAATAATTCTTCAATTGAAGGAAGAAAAATATCTGTCACCTTGAGGAGTTGCTGAACCACACGACAACATTCTGTAATTCCTCCATTCCACAAGTCCAAGCGAAGGTTTGGATCAAATGTTATAATGGCCCCGTTAGATTTTGCTATTTCAGCTGCTCGCAATGTAGCTTGTCGACTTGGTTCATTAGTAAGACTTACTGAACCAACATGGAGGTATTTGACTTGCTTTAGCCAATCCTGGAGAAGGTCTGCTTCTGTAAGTAGAAGGTCTGCGCAATGTTCTCGATAGAAGAAGAATGACCTTTCACCAGTTGCAGAACGAGCGACAAATGCTAGAGCGGTTGGTGCTTCTTTTGTACGGACTATACCACCTACATCGACACCATTTTTTTGTAGGGTCTTAACTAAAAAATCGCCGAAATAATCGCTACTCACCTTTCCAATGAAGCCACAGCTGACACCTAATCTAGCAACTCCAACAGCAACATTAGCAGGGGCACCCCCAGCAAATTTCTGAAATTTTGATGCAGTAACTAATGAGCCTGTATCATCTGCAATGAAGTCGATAAGTACCTCACCAAGACAGGCTACTGTAGGAACCCGTTTATTCTGGCTTTTTGGTTTCATTGAGGTCGCACCATATTGGAAAAGTATACATCTTATACCCAAAACTCGGTATTTCTAGA
>JABXGU010000149.1 GCA_016550415.1 archaeon
GTGCATTCATTGCTAGTAGGAGGTTCAATTTGTTATCTTTATTCATGATCTTTGATGTGGAATCCAATTACATAAGCCTTTGTTGTGAGTAAAAGGGGAGTACAGGGAAAATTTTTGGACTACATAATACAAGATATGTATCTCTGGAGGGCTTCAAATGCCAGAAATAGAGTTGACCGATGATCAGCGGAAACTCATGTATCTAATTGGTACCTATACGCACATCGACAATCAAGATGGTAAGCGTGAACACTGGTTTAAGGATGGCCCCTTGGCAGCTGCTGTTTATGATCTCACTGTGGAAGGTGTATTCGAAACTTATGATTACGCTGCCATGTCTGTGCTGTGCTTAGATGGTTACCGACGTTTCATGAACATTTCTCGGGAAGGAGTAGATGATCTGAATGACCTGAGAGAGCTGGGGCTATTATTACATTTGAAAATCAGTACCACCCAATATGGTAATGTGACAGGATATCGACTTTCAGATGAGGGAGTTCAAATGTTTAATAAACTCCCGAAGAAAATGCAGGCAGAAGTTGAGAAGCGTATTCGTTGCCCCAAATGCAGTGACCAAATCCTTTCCATTGAATGCATCCGATTTGAAGAATATTGGTTTAAATGCCCCTCCTGCGATTATGAACGCAAAATAAGTATCTTCGACATTGAAGATGTCAACTACATCTCAAAAGCAAGATTTCTCAAACTCCCATACAAAAATGACCACAGATAATCAGAAATAATGAGGTGAAAGTAGTGGGAATTAAGGATGAACTCCGGGAAATTTTGTTCCTTCAAAAACCAACTATTATCATCGCTGAATGGTTGCCTTCAGGTAATAACCAAATTGCAGCCTTGAATTACAAATTGGGTTCGATGGAACGCCTGAAAAGCACTTTGCTGACTACACTAGTAGATGAATTTCCAGAGCAGTCAATCTTTGAATCTGATCCGGTACACTCGCAAGTTGTCGTGAATGAATTCTCCCTCACTAAATTCGTCGAATTCACAGCGAAGGTGGATATTCCCGAAGAAGAAGGTATTGTACAGGAGGAGGAATTTGGTGTCCACATGTGTGAGCAAGGACTCACAGTCTTCGCATGTGATTTAGCAGAGGTGGATGGAAAGCAGGAACAGGTTTCACTTGATAAATTAACGCGGGTGAACGCAGACCTCTTCATGGACTCATCTGCCCTTTTAGATACATTGCTTACACATAATCAGCTTCGAATGCTTGAGGTAATGTATCGAGGAAAGGCACATAATCGCGGTAAATACATAATGGTAGTGGGGGAAGGAATTACACCTCATCTGAAGGCTGCTTTAGATTATGCTGATCGCGAGGATTATCAAAACGAAATTGAACAGGTTATTGGTATATTAGATTCAGCTGAAACCTTAAGCGATGGTTCATTTGTTTTCGTTGGAACTCTTGGGTCGATTTTTGTTACCAAAAGTTTGGAGTCCTATGAAGAAATCGTGGGTCTATACACCTTAGTTCGGGCGTTAAACACATTCATGGATGAATTGTTTGCTAGACTTTGGCTAGGGTGGGATGATTCCCTTTTCATCCGAGAGATGATTCTTGAGCAGTCTGATCAGGATCCCACCGTTGTGACCAAGGCAAAGGAGTTGTTATCGAAGGTTGGTAACGATGGTGTCATCCTAGAAGCCTTGAAAAGTTATGTATCAGAGTCTACTGCCTACACCAAAAAACAGATTGAACGTCTACTTGGGAGCGCAACACCTAATCAACTGGAATTGGCAGAAAAACTCCAAATTCGCCGCTTCTTTGACGAAGTAGAGAGCCGTATAGATGATGCTGAGAAGATAGTAACTGGACTTAGACGCGAAGTTGAAGGTCTTCAAAGTATTGTGGGCACACTTTCAGATAAGCAAGTGAAAAAGGTCTATGACACCCTACAGGATAGTTTCCGTGCTACTGAAGAAATGCTAACTTCCAGTGAGCGATCCGGAGTCGCTCTTGACATTATTGAGCTTATTCTTGCTGGCACCATTGCCTTTGATGTTGTAGAAACATTAGAGGTACTTCAATTTCTTTCTTTTTCATTCGGAGCACTCCCAGTTCCTATGGGCACATTACTGATAATGGGTTGTACACTGATAGGTTGGATTGGTATCGCTAGTGGGCTTTATCTTGCCATGCGATATATCACCAAGCGTAGCGCGCCACTCCTTTCAATGAGTATCCGCCTTGATAGACCATGTAATGTCGAGAAATTAGAAACCTACCTTGAAAGCAAACCAGTTGTAACACGTGTTAGCAAACAAGATGAAGCTACAGATATTCTCAAAGTAACATGGGACGAAACTGACCGCCATCGATGGCTTGGAGAACAGCCAAAGCTTGCTCTCACTTATGATGCGAAAAATAATTTCCTACTAAGTCTTTCTGCAGAGTTCAATAATCCCAATATCGACAGAGAAAAAATGCGCAGCATTCTGCGTAGTGAAATCGAATCCTTTCTTTCACTCAAAGAAGAACTCTGCTAGAACTTGGATACATCAATGATTCACAAGAGGGTAGTGGTGTAAGTTGAAACCACAATTAAACATAGGAGTCATTGGAGTAGGTTTCATTGGTCGAGACCACATCTATGCCCTCACTACTCTAGCACGCGAAGGTGTTTTTCCAGTAAAAA
>JABXGU010000150.1 GCA_016550415.1 archaeon
CATCTATAGTCACCTTCTGCAAGTAGTTGCCCTGGTACAACGATAGCTTGTTGCTCGAAATGGATTGACATTATAGTTCGATTCCTCACTATACTGATTCTTTCTTGAGTATCTTGATTTCAGCGCGACCTCTGGTTAATGTGTTTAAAGCATCAAAAAGGTCGCCACGTAATCCCCCAGGTACTTCTACGATCGCAATCCAAGAACCATCCTTCTGCCATTCGTCCTTTGTGATTCTAGCGAAACGATCAACAACACCATAAGCCTTGGCTGCAAAGTCTGAAGGAATCTTGATTGCAATTTGCTGGATTTCCATACGAATTGGTAGAATGGGCTGTAATGCTTTGACAATATCACGAACCTGTTCCTCAGCAGAACGTGTGGAATCAACAGTTATTTTAGCCTCTTCTATTGCTGTCTCAATTCGTGTAGGAGGATGAGGAAGCCCAGTTTTCGGGTTTATACAGTTACGCACAATAATATCGATTACCTGTCTTAGACGTTTTTCCAGCATTTCTCTTCGCTGTTCAGTAGTAAGCTGAAGAGAGCCTTCCATTAAGATTTGTTTGGCAATTTCGATTTCATCTGTTGTCTCGAAAACTGCTTCAAGAGCTTCTAGAGGTGATTTCTTACTGCGAAGGGCATCCTCAAAGATAATTTCGCTTCGTAGCACATCACTCAGTTCAATTTCTTCGCCTTGCTTAAAAGCCCATGCCAACTTGGGATCGACAATAATCTCAAAACGCATACCTTGTTTCTCTAATCGTGCTAATACAGCGTCGCCAAGATCGACCCGTTTATCACCACGTATTCCACCCAGTCCAACCATACTCGACTCGACTCCTTTCGACTTTAGCTCCGATTAGATACCCAACTTAATAGCAGCGAGCACACTGGCATCAATGCCCTTGTTTCTTAAGATAGGAGTGCTGTTTCTAACAACAAAGTCGAAATTTTCGACCTGAACCGGACACCCATCAAGACCGCATATTGTTAGGGCACTATCGTATTTCGGCACCATGCCGAACAATGACGATTCCTCCTCAACGATAAGAACAAGGGATGGCGAGTGTTGCCCTCTTGCTATCGCGTTTTTTCTCGTCTACTAATTCTGCCGTTAAGAATTATCACCTTTAAAGTCTTATTGTTGAAATATTAAATCTCAACTCTGCCCTTTCAGGATTAGTCTTGAGCGAGATAAAGGTAGTACACAAAGCCGATGCATACAAGAGCTGTGACTAAAGCAGCTATTGGTCCGAAAGCAACTGCCGCTATCACAACCACCACTATCCAAAATACGATTACTTCAAACCAGCTTGCTGATTCACCATACCACTCACGAAGATTACCAAAAAGGATGATGAAGCTTATGTAAAGAAAGGCTAGCAAGGTTACGCCAAGAACACCTTTCACTACTGGATCAACTAAAAAGCCGATTTGAGCAATAGGGCCAAAGCTAGTTGCTATGATAAAAATCAGAATACAAATTAATACAATGGCAATGCCGCTAATAATCATTGTTCGGCGAATAAAGATGCGATCAGTATTATTTCCGCGTGACATGAAAATAGCAGCCTCACATTTTGCAGTAAGGGAGATGCGAAGACTCAAAAGGTGAGACACTTTTAAGTTTTTGGCTGTGGGTGCTAGATGGTAATTCCCCGAGTCGCTTTGATTCAACTCACTCTTTCTCATCAACGCAAACTATATCGAATCCGGCAACAAGCTACCCCATTTGAAGCCTGTGCATTACTCCTTGGTACATACCAAAAACAAAACACCTTAGCAATTGTCAACCGCATTGCTGAAATGGAAAACATCGCCAAATCCTCCTCAACCTTTGCCATGGACCCAGAGCAACAATATCAGATTCTATCTGAGGCAGCAAGAGATAATTTAGAGCAAGTAGGCGTATTTCACTCACATCCAGCAGCCCCCAACCCCTCACATTGGGATCTTGAATATATGAGATTCAACCCCTGTGTTTGGGTAATTGACGGTATAGTGGGAACACGCCATAAAATGAAAGCCTTTCAAATGATCAAAGATCAAGTTTTCCCAGTTCGTATCCTATATACATAGTAACGAGAAAATGTGGGGGCTCTCGGCTCGTCGCGAGATCGTCATAGCACTAGGCTCAGTTTGGAGCGGCGGTGCTTCACCGAGCCCCAAATAGACTGATAGTGACTATGGCTAAATCTCTTTTGACAGACATTACAAATCTGTTCCATCAAAGGTTGCTGTCAAAATTAGAATCACATATTTTTAGAAATACAGACCTCATTTCGAACGTCGTGTGTCCTTATAGTCTTTCAATCCAGGGATGAACGTCTTAGCTTTACGGATGGTTCCACTTACACCAACTACATGTAGAAGAAGAGACGTCGAACCAATTCGTGTTATTGTTGCTAGAGTAGCCCGTAATGCCCTTACTTGGTCATGTTGACAGCGTATAACTACTGCTTTCGACTCAGGATGATAAACAACCACCCAAAAACCAACTTTGCTTACACCAAGTTCGCCATAGAGATTTTGAAGCTGAGTCCAAAGGACCCTTCGAAATTTCTCTTCGGAGGGCATAGAATCCTCTGTAACTAACTGAACAACTAGGTAACGATGTCGAAGCTTCATCTTCCGGTAACCTCTTGCTTAGAATCCTGAGTTCGAGTAAGCTGTTCAACGAGATTATTCGTATTTTCATATACGCCAGCTGAAGCAATATGCTCGGGAATATTAGCAAGGTAGCTAAGTGCAGCAAGATCACGAGGAGAACGAATGCCATAACGTTTTGTCGCACCACTTGTTAGAATAAGTGTACATTTAGCACGAATTAGATTAGCCATTGCTGATGCCATAACACGCATCAACCGTGAACGATCAGCTCCTGAGAGAATTATTAGGCCCCTAAGACAGACCTCCACCGGCTTATTTTCCTTAGCTAGTGTTCTGGCAACTTGTGAATCAAATGCTGCAAAATCACTGAGTTCCCGAAGCATCACCAAGTCCACATTAGGCACAATGGCTGCTGCCAAAGAAATTGGTTTGGTCTTTCCGTGGACAGCAAAAAGATCAAAATGCTTCCGTCGTTTTTCAACAATAATGCGAAGGCGAGCTGCACTTCTTGGAGATAGTGTATACCTCCGGAATATGGAGAGTTGTGTATCTAATGATTGAATAGGAAGAGTATTGCGTGTTTCAACAGCAATACCAGAAAAACCCAGATCACGAGCAATAGTACAAAGTTTCCTAAGTGCTTTGATATCCCTTGATTCTTCCTGAATATGGAGATCATAGGCTCTCATATGATTTCTTTCCTACAAGAGTTTACACTGCTGACAGAACTGACTTACTGTTTCTAAGTCACGCATTCTTCCAGGGAATTTTATGACTAGTCGCAATGAATCGCCACGGTCTACAAGTTTAAGATGACCGTGATATGATTCTTGCTTGTCAAAACGACAAAAAAGTTGTCCCTTCCCATCAAAATGTAGTTCTAAATCTTGTTGCAGCTGTTTCCTATCCTCAGTTGGGAGTCGGGAGCCCAAATCTTGAAGTGTTTGAAGTATGAATTCCCGATTACTTAGGGTAACAACAAGTCGAACAATAGGATTATGAAAGTGTCCGCGCATTCTTTTACGGCTGAATTGCAGGGCTTCACGGATATGGATAGGAAATAGGTTCTGAATGGCTATACTAACTTTTTCCTCATCTTCGGTAGCATGCACTAGAGCATGAACATCAATTCTAATCGGCCCCAGTTTAGGCGCCGGCATAAGCTAGACACACCACATTTCTAGTGAGGACATCACTATTACTTGCCACGACGACCATGTGCTCGAATACTGGGCCTAACTTTCTCCGCACCTTTACCTCGCTTGCGTAATCCTCGTGAAGTCTTTCCAGCAGGGCTAAGTCCACGGAATACACGCCTTTTATGCACTGGATCGCATATCCAACTGATACGGTGATCCGCTTTAATCACGGGATGCGAAGGATCTACAAAGACTATCTCGTACCATAAGCTCTTACCATCTTCTGCAATATAATAGGAGCCAAGAACACGTAGATTCGGATATTTACGGGCAGCCCGTTCCTCAGCAATCCATTGGCGACTCCTACCTGGCGTTATCTTTGTCGTACCCATCTTCTTTGGTTTACGTCCCATCGTTGGACGGGGTTTTCGTCGCGAACCACGTGTCACACGTTGGCGTATTACAATGTAACCTTGCTTTGCCCGGTAACCTAATTGCCTAGCACGATCAATTCGTGTGGGCTTATCAATACGAGTAGTTGTTGGCTCTTTTCGCCACTGAATGAGACGTTCACGAATAAGTGCCTTAAGAGCACTATCATGTTTCGCATACGTCTTTCCTATATGCCTATACATCCAGCTTTTCGCCTCCACGTGATGCACATGGACTTCACGGAGAAAGCGACATTAGAGCAACAACAAGGCCCAAACGCGCCAAATTATCCTAACAGTCCAGAGCTACGAGAGTAGCGGAAATATCGCACAGTATAAAATTGTTGTGTTGCTATCCAAGAATTTGTTGAAGCTTTTCAGCGATAATCATCGAGTTTGCACGTGACGCATCGATTGTCTGGGCGCCAATATGAGGAGTGCAAACGACGTTTGGTAACGCAATAAGCTTCTGGAGTAATTTGCTTTTATGAGGTGGCTCCTCGGTAAAGACATCTACACCAGCGCCACCTAAGTGACCGCTAGCCAGTCCATCATAAAGTGCTTTCTCATCAATAATTCCACCACGCGAGGTGTTGATGATAATAGCACCTTGAGGGAGCATTCTAATTTCAGCTTCGCCAATTAGCCCCTTCGTCTTTGGATTCAATGGCACATGTACTGTCAAAATATTGGAGGAAGAAATGAGTTCCTCAAGAGTACAAAATTTAACTCCCATTCCTTTCATGACTTTAATACGGTCAGGCAGTATATCAAAGCCTAATACCTTCATGTCAAATGCAAATGCCCGTTTTGCTACTTCTTCACCAATTAAGCCAAAGCCTACAATGCCAATTATATGTCCCCTAAGTTCGCTTCCTTTGCACTCCTTTTTCAACCATTTGCCTTCTCGCATTCCCTGATCAGCGAAGGACACTTTTCGAACAATACTTAGAGCAAGTGCAAACACGAGTTCAGCAACTGATACGGAGGGCCCTTCAGGTGAATTAACTACACTTATTCCATGTTCCTTAGCGGCTAACTGGTCGACATTATCAAGACCCACACCTGAACGAGCCACAACTTTGAGACGCTTACCAGCTTCAATGACTTCTCGAGTTACCTTGGTTCGACTTCGGACAATAATAGCATCGAAATCACCAATGATTTCAATTAATTCCTTGTGAGAAATCTCAGGTTGAATAATTACCTCTAGCCCAGCAGATTTCAGTAATTCGATGGCATCTTGATGAATTGGATCAGCAATTAAGAGACGGGATTTCGACAATATGTGTCACCCAAACAAATTATCAACTGGACCATCATATAAGATAGATGGGTTAGAGCATTGCTTATTGGAATTGTTGGGAAACCATCCAGTGGTAAATCTACTTTCTTGAACGCGGCTTGTCGTACTGCTGCAAAAATTGGCGCATACCCCTTTACTACCATTGAACCAAATCCTGGTACAGCTTATGTTCGCATAGACTGTGTTTGCAGAGAATTCAATGTAGAAGACAATCCAAAAAACTCAGTATGCAGAGATGGCGTCAGACTAGTTCCAATCGAGATGTTAGATGTCGCAGGGTTGGTACCTGATGCACATTTAGGTCGTGGTCGTGGTAACCAATTTCTCGATGATCTCCGACGAGCTAATGCATTCATACATGTTGTTGACGCATCCGGTTCATTGGATGCCGAAGGAAAAGAAGTTGAAGCAGGTACATGGGATCCAAGAAAAGACATAGAGTTCCTAGAACGAGAAATTGGGATGTGGATTGCTCAAATCCTTCAGCGCGACTGGAAACGTATAGCCCGTCGAGTAGAAACTGAAAGACTTAGTCTCAGCAATGTTCTTGCCGAAAAATTGTCTGGACTTAATATCGACGAAATAGTGATTCGAACCTCATTAAGAGACATAGATTTGAAGATTGAAAAACCAACATCTTGGTCTGAAACAGATTTGTACACCTTTGCTTTGATGCTACGGCAGCGAGCTAAACCCATGGTGATTGCTGCAAATAAGATTGATCGACCAACTGCAGCAAAACATTTAGAAAATCTTCGTCAATTATCAGAAGAAACAGTCATCCCCTGCAGTGCAGCAGGTGAGTTTGCTCTCCGTTCCCTTGGGGAAAAGGGAGTCATAGATTACCAACCTGGGGCAGACCATTTTAAAATTCAAAATCTTGAAGCTCTTAGCGATTCTGAAAAACAACAATTATCTCGTCTACAAGAAGAAATCCTTGGTAAATATGGGTCAACTGGCGTACAACAAGTACTCAATACAACC
>JABXGU010000151.1 GCA_016550415.1 archaeon
GATTTTGCTGAATCTTTCTGATACAAGTGACCTAAGTTCGCTAAGATAACAGCCAAAAGTACTTTGTTGATTCTGATGCGACTCTAAGACACCTTGCAACGCCTTAGTAGGAAACACCGTAGGTGTCCATGGTTCAGGAGGATAGTATAAGTTACCATCATCGTCCCATGAATATCCAGCGTCCTCTAGTATCTGTCGAGCCTTTGCCACGTCATACGGATATGTCTGCACATCTGGATTGTACCAGAAAGCTACATCAGGAGAGATAAATGCATCGGAAACCATAGCATACTTTGGACCGAAGATTACATCAATGATTTTTTGCTTGGGAACAACATGTCTTAGAGCAAGTCTAAAGGCATAATCGTTGAATGGTGCTTTTCGCATGTTAATTAGCTGGTGATAAAACGAGTGTGTTGGCACAATAGCTGACTCTATGTGGTCTAATTGTACTAAATCCTCTGCAGCCAAGGGATCGATAAACCCTGTCACCTGATCAACCTCAGCATCTTCTAAGGATCTCAGTGCAACCTCCATGGGCATAGGTCGGTCGAGAATCGCTGTGATATGTGGCTTTTCAGGCATTGTCCAATATCCATCAAAGCGTACAAATTTCACTTCTTCTCCACGATTCCAATATTCGAATTTGAAGGGGCCACTTCCTATCGGTGTGGGATTTTCCCAGGTAAGGGCTTCGTCCACTGGAATTTCTTCCCATATGTGCTTAGGTAGAATATACATGTATCCAAACGTGTTGGACAGAAGTGCGGCATTCGGTTGGTTTAGATTAAACCTTGCTTTGTATTTATCCATCACTTCAACACTTTCAACTGTAGTGACACGTCCAATTAAGAGAGGAGCGCTAGTTTCCTTTATAAGGTCAACAGTGTACTTTATATCCTCGGCTGTAACCTCAACACCATCATGGAACTTCATATTCTGCCGTAATATTACATCAACGGTTACATCATCGATTACATCGATTGATTCTGCTGCCCAAGGCTCAGGTATGCCTTCAGGATTGATTCGGTAGAGCCGGTCATACAGTAGCCTCGAAAGATGGTCCCCGTGACCACTTAGACTCATTAACGGGTTAAATGGTGTTTCCATCTCGGTTGGATAAGCCCAGATAAGCTCTGTACGGTCAGTCTCAGGAGTGGTTTCCATGAAGTTCCAGAAGGAATTGAGACCTTCGCCCAGCATGAAAACGTGATTGCTGAAAGTATCTTTGTTCCAAAGCGCTATTTCCTTTCTGCTAACAATCGGCCAACCAGGTACATCTTTAGCGAGCATTTCTTGGCACTGAAGGACAAACTCTAGTCGTTTTGCGGTATCATACTCTTGGAGCATCGCATCTGCAAGTTCATCATACTCTGGATTGATATACCCGACAAAGTTATTTTCTCCGGGGTCGGTCTGTGAAGAGTGATGAAGGAACCATAGCATGAAGTAGGGATCTATACGATCCGCCTTTGCGATCCAATGGATGATAAACGCATCATATGTCGACGTTTGCAATTGTGGTTGGATGGAAATCCAAAGCAAAGGAGTTTCCTTTACCCTGACACCTAACTTTCTCCATTCTTCAA
>JABXGU010000015.1 GCA_016550415.1 archaeon
CAAAAAACGCTCCAACCTTCATTAAAAGCCACTAGAAATTTAATTTTAGGACATTGAAACCAAGGGCGAGAATAATCATTTCGCTTCATTTGTTAGAAAATGCGCTCAAATGTCTTCGAACTCCAAGAGATTGACGCATATCACACAGAATTTCAGTTTGCTCTCCTAAAATCCAGGTTATCTTAAACCTGTAAATCAATGTCATGTTTCATTCTTAACAGAGAGAAAGCGCGCGTTTACTGCAACGATGATCGTACTTATGGACATCAGGGCAGCCCCAATAGCCGGGCTCAACAGAATTCCTAGAGGAAGAAGCAGCCCTGCGGCTAATGGAATTGCTACCGCGTTATAGCCTGTTGCCCACAACAAATTCTGTACCATCTTTTTGTACGTTGCTCGGGAGAGCCCAAGAATGGCAACTGCGTCTTGAGGGTCATTTCGGACCAGCACAATATCTGCGGCTTCGATAGCTACATCGGTACCCGCACCAATCGCTATTCCAACATCTGCTTGCGCAAGCGCGGGGGCATCATTAATCCCGTCCCCCACCATAGCTACGGTTAACCCTCGGGCTTGAACTTCACGAATCTTTGCCGCCTTTTCATGGGGCAAAACCTCAGCAAAATAATCATCTAACCCCAACTCATCGGCTACCCATTGTGCTACATGTCGGTTATCTCCTGTGAGCATCATACTTTGAATACCCATGCTCTTCAATGTGGCAATTGCCTTCTTGGATTCTTTCCGAATTACGTCAGCAAGCGCTAGTGCACCTTGAAGCTGATCATCAACGAGCACATAGACGATGGTTTTCCCCTGTTGAGCTAGCTCCTCAATTATTTCATTTTGGGGAAGCAACCCCTTTTCTTTCAAATACCCTGGACTAACGACTTTGATTTGCTTGCTATCAACTTGCCCTTCAGCCCCTTTACCTGGAATGGCTTGAAAATTATGCGCCTTTGTAAGAGACATATTTCGTTCTATAGCTCCCCGCACAATCCCTTGAGCTATAGGATGTTCAGATAACGTCTCCAATGATGCAGCAAATTGCAGAATCATTTCATCGCTTAGATTAGCCAAGGCCACAACATCGGTAACTGAAAATTGTCCTTCGGTTAGTGTACCAGTTTTATCAAAAATAATTGCGTCTAAGGTGCGAGCGCGTTCAAAAGCTGCACGATCGCGAACTAATAACCCGTTTTGTGCGGAAAGAGAGGTGGAAACCGCCACCACTAAAGGCACGGCCAATCCAAGCGCATGAGGACAAGTGATGACCATCACAGTGACACTTCGTTCAATACCAAATGTTAATCCCTGCCCTAACACAATCCAAGCAACGAGTGTGAGAGTACCAACTGAAAGTGCGAGTACGGTAAGAATGAACGCCGCTCGATTCGCCAAGTCCTGAGTCCGCGAACGACTCGCTTGCGCTTCTTGCACCAACTCAATTACTTGGGACAAATATGTCTCTCTCCCCACCTTCGTGATCTCAACGGTGAGAGTGCCATCCCCATTAATTGCCCCTCCAATCACCTCATCATCTGGTTGTTTCTCAACTGGAAGCGATTCACCAGTAATTAATGCCTCGTTCATACTGCTCTGCCCCTCCCGGATCACACCATCTGAAGGTACCCGATCCCCGGGTTTGATAAGGACCCGATCTCCTCGTTGTAATTCGGAAGTAGGCACTTCTTTAACCTCTCCATTAGGCAAAACGAGGAAAGCAGTAGCAGGTAGCAGCTTAACCAATTCCTCCAATGCCCGTGATGCGCCCATTATGGATCGCATTTCCATCCAATGCCCAAAGAGCATCACATCAATCAATGTGGCTAGTTCCCAAAAGAACAATGTGCCTGGTAACCCAAAAACCACAGCGCTACTGTAGCCATATGCGACGGTTATGGCAACCGCCACCAAGGTCATCATTCCCAATTGGCGTTTTCTGATTTCTTGGACTAATCCTTTCAGGAAGGGATAGCCGCCAAAGAAATAAACTATTGTCGATAGGCCAAATAGAACCAGCGTGTA
>JABXGU010000152.1 GCA_016550415.1 archaeon
CCAATCAGGTGGAGCGGTGTCGGCGCCGTATACGCTTTCGGATATGGCGGGTGATGCGGTTGGGCTCCTTGATGTGTTGGAGATTGAGAAGGCGCATATTGTGGGGGCATCATTGGGCGGGATGATTGTGCAGACCATGGCTATTGAGTATCCGGAGCGGATTCGGACCATGACTTCCATTATGTCGACGACGGGTGAACTATCGGTGTCTACGCCAAAGCCGGAAGCTCTAGCGGTTATTACAAGTGTACCTCCATCGGACCGGGAGGCGTGTATAGATGATACTGTGAAGAAACAGCGAATCTTACGGGGACCAAAGTATCCGTTGGATGAGGCGTTTGTGCGCCGGTTTGCGGGACGGGCGTTTGATCGGTGTTATCACCCGGAAGGAACGACTCGGCAGCTGGCGGCGATTCTTGCATCAGGCAGTCGCAAGGAGAAATTGAAGTCTGTGAAAGTGCCGACGTTAGTGATTCATGGGGATGCAGATCCACTGATGCCGGTTGAGGGCGGAAAGGACACAGCCGCTTCAATTCCTGGTGCAAAATTGTTGATTATTGAGGGGATGGGCCATGACATTCCCATCGAGGTGGCTCCCCAAATTATTCAAGCGATTAGTGAGCATGCCAAGTGAGTGGGCGTAAGATATAACTGCTGGTCTGACTCGATGGCCCTTTCACTGATTTGAATCATGCACTGGTTCAGAACGGATTAGTTATCGAATTCGCTTATGTTATTCGTGTTGAGAAGAACTTGAATTATTGCATATACAGGTTTCATTTTTTTTGTATGCTAGGAATTGAAGTCGATATTTTCGAAAGATAGAAAAAATACGGTTTATAAAGAAGCCTTTCCACCGATTGGCGAGGTAAAATGTATGAAGAGTGTAAAAATCTCTGAGTATGATCTCTCTCCCTATATTCGTGAGCTCCAATTATCGGCAAAAACCCAGGAGCTCGCGGAAAATATCCTAGTGGATGCAGAGCAGGCAGGCCTGATGTTGCGGAAGACACCAGAAAGTCTCATGGCTGCGGCGTTGTATATTGCATGTATCCTGGATAAGGAAAGGCGAACACAGGAGGCTATTAGCCAAGTGATTGGGGTGTCAGCTAGCACCATTCAGGTTAATTATAGACGGCTTGTAAAAGAGTTGCAAATAAAATCTAGCTCAACATAAGTTCCCAAAGCCATAATGTACCAAGTAACACTAGGGAGGATATTGACCATGGAAACGCAAAAGCTGGTGCGTCAACTTGGAAGGACATTAATCGTTTGGAGTATCGTTAGCATCATCGCTGGTGTGATTTTTTTTGTTGTGCCTGTAAGTTTGTTACAGGGTATTGGACTTCAAGCCTTGTTGTGGGGGATTATTGATATTCTCATCGCGGTGGTTGGTATCTTCCGGCAAAAGGAGCAATCAGCTGCTAAGGCTGCACGGTTTCTTCGCATCAATGTCTTCTTGGATATTGTGTACATGCTGGTTGGTGTGATATTGATTGTGTTCTTGTGGGTGGATTCGTTCATCCTCGGTAACGGGATTGGTATTATCCTACAAGGCGCATTCCTGTTCATCTTAGATTCATATTTCTATCAAAAGTTCAAGGCACTTGGTGAATCCGGTACTCCAGAGGCTGTATGATTACCATTTTACTGAAAAACTTGTGAGGTTTTTCTATTAATCGAGATCCCAGTCTTGTTTGTTCCAATAATATGGCTCATAGATTTCTGGGTTAAGCTCAGCAACGATATTTCCCGGTTGCATCAAGATTTCGATGTGCGTCCCGTAGCCTGCGAGGACAACTTCTTTGACGGGAATTTCATGGATGGGGTCATGGGCTGATTTTCCAAAGCTGACGCGCCCGATGCCTTTTTCGGGAGTGTTCCAACGGAATTCATTGTGTGAATGGATAAGGAGGGGTGGGTGCTCAAAACCAGCACCCGTAACGCTTGGAAAGGCTTTGATGGTGTAAGTTGCAGTGCTGGGGAGTTCTTCCTTCATGGATCCTTTGAGTTGGACAGTTATTGTAATGAGCCGTTGGCCGCGTCGAATACAATTACCGGTTACATAATTACCTCGTTCTTCAACTGCAATGAATTCAGCAATTTTTTTCGGATAGCCTTGGGTTTCTCTGCCCTGCCACAAAGGCGAGTCGACAGTGACAGGCATGGAAAGGCAATAGTTGCCCATCGCGTTTTTGTATTGGGCATCTAAGAAGACACCAGCTTCATTATATGGCTGGCAGAAGTTGGGGTTTTCGAACTCAGCGACATAGACAAATCCCAGTGGCTTAGGTCCAGGTTCAAGGGGTGGAGGTAAAAGGTGGTTTACGATATTCGGATCAGTTCGGAATCTGGCAAAAACCATCCTAACATCGCTAATTAAGACTCCTTGAGCGAAGTGCTGAGTCCGTTGTTTGAGTTCTTCAGGTGTTCGAACAAGTCCCATCCGGCTCACCTATCCACCATTGATTTATGAAAGGATAAAAACGCTGTTACAACAGCTTGATACAATTATCTAAGGATAGGCTTTCAGTTACCAGTCAGTAAGACGAATACGTTTGTCATGTAAAATAGCCCAGATATAGCCTTGTCCACGAACTAGTCCGGTCAGTTCTCCTGGGCCGACCAAGGGAACATGACGAAATGCTGACATGACGTCCTTACGGGTCAAAGAGTAATCCACTCTATCGATGCGTAGCAAATCGTTTTGGACACGATACTTAAATTTCAATCCTCTTTTGGTGTAGAACACTTTTCCCCCATTGAGAATTATTCGTTGCCAGACATCCGAAAATGGAATCATTATACCCTTGACTCCTTACCATCAATCTCTTGGGTAATCATTATTTATCTTATCTTCTCCATGAA
>JABXGU010000153.1 GCA_016550415.1 archaeon
AGGATGGTGAAACGGTTCATAATGCCTTTTTTGACAGATCCTTCAAGGAGGAATAAGAAATGAAGGTAAAGTATTTTTCAGACACGGATACCGCGCATGTGGAATTTAGCGATCAAGAAGTCCATGAGACAAAAGAGATAAGTGAGAATATATATATCGACTTGGATGAAAAAGGCAATGTTGTGAGTATGACCATTGAACATGCAAAGCGTAATGCGGGGCTTTGGGAATTCTCATATCAAGAGATGACTACACAGGCAGCTTAAAATTACGGATCAACTTCATCTCAATCTCTGTTTCTACATTTTTGACAAGTTATTCTTTACTCGAATGATATTCCCCAGCTTTCGAATACCTTGATCCCAAAGACCTGTTTCATTGCTTGAGAATAATAGCTCCCTTAATTATTTCGTCGAATTAACCTCTTTTTACGGAGGTCGGAATGTCTATAAAGTCGGTGTTGCTTATGCGATAGTGGCATGGCTGCTAATCCAGTTTGCAGCTATTGCTTTTCCTCATCTGAATTTTCCTTCATGGACAGTGATCTTTGTGATTGTAGTATTCATAATTGGATTTCCTCTAATCCTCCTCTTCGCCTGGGCATTTGAAATAACACCTGAAGGCATCAAACGAACAAAAGAAGTACCTCTCTCTGAAAGTATTAATCACCTGACGGGGAAAAAGCTCAATTACATGCTGGTAGGTCTCCTTATGGTGGCCGTGGCATATATTCTGTTCGACAACTATTATCTCGATCGACGCGTTGAGGAAACTAAAGTAGCCACTACCGTGGATGAACTAATCCCAGTCGCTGTCGATGTTAAAGAATCACCCAAAACCATTGCTGTGCTTCCATTTGATGACCTATCTCCCGAAAAAGATCACGAATATTTTGTAAATGGACTTTCAGAAGAAATAATAAACTGTCTTGTACAGATTCCCGATCTGAATGTGACTGGAAAGACATCATCATTTTCATTCAAAGGTTCCAACAAAACTATTCAGGAAATTGCCGAAATTCTCAGTGTTGAAAATATACTTGAAGGCAGCGTCAGGAAGGCAGGGAGTGCGCTTAGAATCACTGCCCAGTTGCTTCGAGGAGCAGATGGTTTCCACCTGTGGTCCAAAACCTATGACAAGGAACTCAAAGACATTTTCGCAGTTCAGGAGGACATCGCAGCAGCTGTTGCAGATGAGATTAAAGTTACATTAGGAATTGGGCATTCGTTTAAACAATTAGGTAGTACCGACAACCTGGAAGCCTACGAACTGTATTTGGTTGCCCAAGGGCAAATCAATAACTGGGAGTCTAACAAGGCTTTAGAATCCTCTGAAGCAGCAATTGCACTAGACCCGAATTTTGCACTAGCATGGGTAACAAAAGGTTTTGCTCACAGTTTACTTGCAATATTTGGATCTGCCGACAGGGCAGCTTCTGAACTGGATGCAGCTTTGAACGCGGTAGAACGGGCTATTGAACTTGAACCCCAATTAAGGGAAGCATACTGTCTGTTAAACTATGTAGAGACGAATAGAGGCGAATGGATTAAAGCAGAATCGGCATATCGTAAAGCTCTTGAATTGCAAACCGGAACATTATCGAGTTATGAGTATGTGATTAATATATATTATCATGCGGTAGGTTACTTCAAAAAGGCCCAGGAGCTCCTTAGGAAGACGCTACAGAGCGACCCCCTCCATCCAATCGTTCGTGGGCATTATATGTTAAACTTAGCCTTTCTCGGTGATATGAAACGAGCGGAGAACGAGTATGAGCATGGCATGGCATTGTTTGAGGGCCAGTGGACGCAAGGTGATAATTACATAACTCATTTACGACTTGGTTCCGGCGATGTTGTGTATAGCGATATAGTTTTTCCCAGCGAGGTCTATAATTCGGCAAAGGAGCACCTCGACTCACCGAAAGAGGGGCTTTCGGAACTGCACCGAATTTATATGAGCGGTGACAACCTGAGCAGTGAAGACTTCGTGCAAATTGCGATCTGTGCAGCCTATTTTGGCGACAATGAATTTGCATTGACTGCCATGGAGAAAGCACTTGGCATACAGACTTCCGGAGCATTTTTTTTCTGGCTACCTGTATTTAAGGAAGTTCGCCAGCTTCCCCGGTTCAAAGAATTCGTCCGGGAGATCGGCCTCGTGGACTACTGGAACGTATACGTCTGGCCCGGCATCTGCCGTCAGCTGGATAATGGCGATTTTGAGTGCGACTGATACATTCGTGTTCATTTTCCATTTGAATTTGTAATCTACACCTATCGCGTTGACAATTCTGAAGTGACTTTAGCAAGAAAGGTGTAACGAAAATCCCCTTCCGCCG
>JABXGU010000154.1 GCA_016550415.1 archaeon
AGTGACCTGCTAACAGGCTTCAGTGATACACATAAATGGAATACTACACTACATGCATATGGTTGGCAATCTGATCACATCTATATCGTGAATGGTGAGTTGACTTCTACCGTTGGTAGAAACGCACTGAATTTTCTCATCAATAATGCTGATGAGAATGATGTTGTTTTCTTTTTCATATTTGCTCATGGGAATTGGATTGGAAATGAAATGATGTGGTCTAGCTGGTTTCCCTCAATGTGGATGAGTGTTCCAAGCCATAACAAACTACTCTTCGTTTCTTCTTGTGGTGCTGGCTCATTTAGCAACTCATTAACGGATGATCCTGTTGAACATATCCATCTTGGGTCAGTTCAGGCTGATGAATATGCTTGGGCTGGGCTTCCTGAAGAGGGGCTTCCAATTATTGGTGAAGTGTTCAGTCATTATTTCTCAGCGGCTTTTTTGAACGACTCCGCTGATGTTAATTCAAATGGAGAAGTTAGTGTTGAGGAGGCCTTTTCTTTTGCTTCTCCACAAAGTCGCAACTACCTAGCTAATGTTGTCTTTCCAGCATATGAATACTATGCTGAAATGTGTGGCAATGTTGCTCCACATCCTACAATGGATGATGCTTATCCTGATGAGATGTCGATTGCTGTTGAACCCGGTGATCCGCTTTATAACCAGATTCTGTTTCAATTGCTTTTGGTGTGGACGCCAGTTATTGTTGTTTGTATTGTTGCTTCAATTATTCTATCATCCTTGCTATTATTGCGAAAGTGGGCAATAATATAATTTGATACTAAAATCCCAACTGGAATTACTGATTTTTTGGTGCTGTATGCTATAGTCTTCTTTCAAGTGATGATGGTAAAGGATCAAGGATAATTTGTCCAGTGTGGTAAGCTTGTCGAATGTATTCTAGGGGACTTGAACTACGTAGTAGAAATAGGAATGTCTCAGCATCTGTGAAGAATCCTATAGTTGGATGGCCAATGACCTGTGTCATTCGGTCAATTAATTTATGGTAATCTTCGTGATAATCAGTGATTTGTGTTGTGAATGGTTCAAGAACCTTTGTTGTTGTAATTCGTTTTAGAATCCCATCATTAATTTCAGCAATGAGGCTGGTCCAAATTTCTTGTTCCCGAAAAATAACCATTAGGCAGAGTGCATCATTTGGCAGACTGTTTAACAATCCTACTAAGGAGTTGAGTAGAACCAATCCACTTAAGGTCCAGAATTCCGGTGGCCATACATGAAATCTTATTCCTTTTTCTTCTTCTAATCCCTTCTGAACCAAACCCAAAAAATCTAGAATATCGGATTCTGGATCAAACATTGCTTGTATTTTTGCCAAGAGGTAACTAGAAAGATCATGTTCCAGCATCACAACCGCATCTACTTCCTCTCGTTCCTGTAATTCCCGTGCAGTATCTTCCGGTGAAGAAAAAGTCCCAATCAAATCCAACATTTGACCATGCTGTGAATGAACGGCATTGATTATTTCATTACCTCGGTAAAGTATGTAGATGACACCTTTGTCAATTTTGAAGAATGGCAGTACAGAAAGCAAGTTATTCCATTGTGCAAAGTCAGTATCAATGAATTCAAATTTATCATCAATCTTTTTCAACGTAGGACCTCCAAAATGCGAGTAGCATAGGGCAGTAACTCTATTTCCTGAGGGCCACGAGCACTTAGTTGTTCACCAGTCCATGCATCACGTAGAACCGCACGTTGCGGAACCTGCACTTCCACGGAGCGAGGTTGGTTTGTAGGATTTATCAAAAAAATGGCACGTGTCCCTCTTTTTCCCCAATAAGCCTCGTCAACGAATGTGGCTCGCAAATCTCCTACAGGATTTAACTCAAGACCTTGAAGTGTTTGATTTACAACATTCTCTGCATCTATTGCATCATGTCTATCTGTTATTGGCGGGAAGATGATTCTTAGGTAAATGAATTTACCTCGTCCATGTGGGACAACCAAGCCTGCTTCGCGATTTCCAACATGGACTTCTCCACTTTCAAGTTGTAGGGGATCATGAAGACCAACGAGAGGTCGCATAGATTTGATGGGCTTCAATTCTGTTTCATCGGTAAGAATTGTGCAAGGACGCATATCAGATCCTAAATAGGGGATTTCGGGTCCTATGATAGCTGTGCCGCCTCGATCTACATATTCGAGCAGTTTACGTTGTAGACCTTCTGACATGTAATCATATGTTGGTAGGAACATAGCTTGGAATTTCGAGAGGGCGGGGCGGTCCATTTCTGTGTCCCCAATTAAGAAGGGAATCTTGGTCCGCGTTAGCCCCCAATAGAACGCATCAAAGAAAGCTGGGTAGGCTTGCTGAATTGCCTCACTGTTCCCAAAAGTGTAGTCGCTCACAAGGCATTCCGAAGGAAAACCAAGGGCACTAATTATCCAGTTGGACCGACAACATAGGGATAGCAATCGTTCATATTCCAAGTTACGTGAAAGGAGAACATTAACGGGGCGTTGTAGTGAATGGAATTCAAGGTTATCCAATACCCTTAGAAGTTGCTGTAAGAAACCGTGGCGGCGATCACTAAGTTCTCCACGCCGTGAGATTGGGCTTCCTACCCATCGGTTTCGTTCGACTAGCATATGGATGTTGAATCCACGGAATCCGAACATTAAAGCTGCAAAAAGAGCAAACTGTTGGTCTTCAAGTCTAAGCGTGGGTCCCCAAGGCCATACGCCCATACTGGCCTCTGCAATGTACGGAAGACAGCTTTTTGCGGTCATGTAAAGGGCTCCACGCCGAATAAGATCATAATCAGATCTGCCCAGATAGAGTCCAACACCTTGTATGTCCAACTCCCTTTCCACTCGGGTAACATTCAGTGGAAGCCTTGGATATACTGACCGAATATTGTGTTGAGTAATTATCCCTCGCATACCTCTTGCCCAAAGCAGGCTTGCTAGAACACTAAGTGATAACACTATATAATATTCTTGGAATTCAATCCAGTCAAAATATCGTGGTAACGCTTCACGATCCCTGGTAGCCAAAGCTCTTGGCGGCTCAACTTCTGGGAATCGATTGTATCTCGTTCGATAAGCACGGTTTAATGAACCGATTGATGCATATTTTCCACTTAGGAATTCATGATACCAGCTAATCGATGAAGGAGAATAATCAGCGCCAAAAGCTCCGTGCATGAAAATTAGTGAAAGCTCATTATCAATGTGGGCGCCAATAAGTGGTCCACTGGGGGCTAGTTGGCGTACAAGAATAGGACAGAGTACATCGAAATATCGTGTTACTTCGTCATAGAATTTCTCATTTGCATAACTTGGCATGGGAAATGGAAGGGGTGTGGCAGGGATAATGACCAATGTTCCTTGAGCAGATTGTGCTAATAGATCTTTATCCTTGATAATTCGAGAGGGATATCCAAAATTCAAAAGTTCAGCGTTAATGCTAGGCCCTATTCGTGTAATTACATAGAATCCCTTTTCTTTGCAAAGTGTAAGAAAGCCTTCCAAATCATTTCTTTCATCAATTGCACCAAAATCAAACTGACCAATTGATTTTTCATGCACATTCCAGGGTACAGAAGTTGTGATTATACGGAACCCAAGTCCTTTTACACGTTCAAGAAGATTTGGCCATTCTTCCTTTTCAGCTCGCCAATAATCAATGGACCCGCTATATAATGGTTGGAACGACTCACCAAATCGTAGACAGTTCCTATCGATTTTTGGAAGTGAATGAACTGGACCGCTAGATTCTTCATTTGAATTGGTTGGCCGCTGCATTGTTCCTGTTCACCAAATCCACGCTGGTTCCTGTCATTCACATATAGAATGAAATCTGTAAAACACACTTAATCCATTCTACAAATATAATTACCGCCCAGCTCTTAACTTTGCGCAGTTTTTTGAATTTATCTGATAATTCTAGTTATTTTCTAATCTAACTAGAAATCTAGCCTCTCTATTGGTGTAGGGTAGAGGTCTCCCGGCTTCAAATATTCAATCTTTACCGTTGTATACGGAGAAGGGCATATTCTGGATGTTCAGGAGAATCCCAAAAATCGCTAAAAAAGGATGCAGCCTTTGCAACTCTTGTGCGTTGTTCAGGGTCTTTCTCAACAGTCACAAGTGCAGTGAACCGGACATATCCAGTACCCTTTTCATGTCTTAAGGGTGCTACAATTTCCGCTTTTTCATGTTTCCGAATCTGAATTACCTTTGCATTTTTTGTTCCAGTCAAAACAAAAAACTCGCCTTGGTGTTCAACTAATGTTACTGGTCGTACTCGTGGTTGATCACCATCAAGTGTTGCCAGGTAGACTGTTGTCTCACCACTAAGCACTTCTCTTGCTGATGGTATGCTGTCTTTTGTCACTATCCGGTCTCCTTGTGTTTCCATGTCTGTGTGAATCCATAAACCAAATCGATGGTGGCAGCAAGATCGCTTAATTGCAGTAATGAAATCGAAGAATGAATGTATCGACAGGGAACAGAGACTACGCCTGTGGGAACACCACTCCGTGAAACTGCAATTTGCCCACCATCAGTTCCACCACCGAGAGGCTGCTTTAATTGCCATTTTATTTTTCGTTCATTTGCTGTTTGCTCCAATGTTTCTATGACCCGTGGATGTGCTATAAGTGATCGATCTGCAATTGTGATTGCGGGACCTTTTCCTAGCTGTGTTGGCGATTGGCGGCGGGGAATACTTGGTATATCTCCTGCTGATGTGCATTCTATTGCTAATGCAACATCTGGGTCCAATGTATATGCGCCTGTTCGCGCTCCTCGTCCACCAACTTCCTCTGACATTGCAAAGTTGAAAACTACAGAAGCAGATTGATTTCTGTCTTCTGCGAGGCGGCGGAGTACTTCAATGAGCACCGTACAACCAGCTCTGTCATCAAAGGATTTGCCACTATATACATCATCAGAGAATTCCAGAAATGGCTGCCAAACTGTCAATGGCGTACCCACCCGAACTCCCAGTTCATTTGCTTCTTTCTGCGAGTGGACGCCAATGTCAACAAACAGGTCATCAATGGCGATTACCTTTTCACGTTGCGCTTCCGTGGTCAAATGTGGTGGAACAGCTCCAATGACGCCAAATATACGATGCAATTCTCCTTTCCTACGCACCTGAAGAACAACACGATGCCCTGGCAATATTCTTGGATCCCATCCTCCAATTGGTGCCAACCTTAGGAATCCTTGATCATCTACGTGACTGACTAGGAAACCTATTTCATCAATGTGAGCATCCAGGAGGATTTGTGGGTGCTTACCCCCACCTTTCCGTATGGCAAGAAGGTTGCCTATCGGATCAACCCAGCATTTATCAACAAATTCTTCAATTTCCTTCTGAATTAGATTTCGAGGTTCTTCCTCAAAACCAGAAATACCAACAGCTTCTGATAAGTGTTGCAAGGTTCTGATAATTGATTTTTCCGTCAAATTCATTCACCCTAGCCTATTTTGCACAGATATTTGTTCAGAGATTGTTCATCTGATTTAAGGCTAATGGCAAAACCTCTAGAACCAGCTTGACCTCTTTTTTCATAGTTCAATTTCGTAATGGAAAATTCAAATTATCATTTTTACTAAACCATAAAAGGAAACTTTTAATTGGCAAACAACTAAAACCGCTAATAACTGCATTCTTTCCGTGCATGGTTGGAAAGAGGGTTGAATATCCATTGACTCTACACTCAATCTTCATATTTCTGAAATCTGGCGAAAATCTCATTTCTTTCTCCTCTCCAGTCGTGCGATTGGACCAAACTCTCCTCACAGGGCTACTAACGGCTGTGCGTGAGTTTGGTTATGAAGCCATAGATGAGGAGGTGCGAACAATCGGTGCTGGAGCCTACCGTTTCCACTATGATGTATTAGGCGACCTAATCACAGTGGGGCTTGCAGATGGAAACGCTGATGAGTTAGAGGTTCAAGCAGTCCTTCATACCCTCAACGTTCTATTCTTCAATCAGTTTGAAAAAGCTCTTAAAAATTGGGATGGCAGTTCAAGGCAATTTCAAGCTTTTATGCCTATAATCCATGAGGCTCTCCGGGCACACAATGAACGTTCTCAAGTGTCTAAGATCCGAATTTCCTCAACTGAATTCCTACTCAGTACACTCGGTCCCATGCTTGATTCTATACTTCTGAATCTCCTTATTGGCGGAGCCATTATCATGTACGGCGGTGACACAACAGTGAAACATGTAAGTGAGGCTCTCGACCAAGTCCTCCCCTTCACTGTTCCCAACATGCAGGGCATCTCTGATATGGAAACAGCGCATGGCATACTAGAAAGTAGGACAAGGCAACGCCGAAAACATCCAACATTACTAGGCGTCTCTGAGGCTGTATATCAGAAACTTGTAACACCAAAATATGTTGAACACTATCTCTTTCTCAACCTTACACGATATCCACCTGAATGCTCTGCTCCAAAACGCCAGCCAAAAATGAATTTAGCAGACCAAGCACTGAAAATCAGCGAGGATACCAAACTCCAAGCACGGTTCTTAGAACTCCAACTCGAATTACTTCGCGCACAACTAAACAGCTTCATAAAGTTCAAACAAAATTCCCAAGGACTCAGCCCTGAAGCGCTTCAAGGCCTACTACATTATGATTTAGATCGGTATAAACTCCTTGAATTTCTCTCCCGTGAATCCGTCTTATCCGATTCTGGGGCAGCTCTAGAGCTTCCCGAAATTCCTCAAGAATCTATATCTCCTAAGAGTCAAGTGAGTTCGCCAAAAACAACTGAGAAATCAAAATGAATACTCTTCAAGAAATGACTTCTCAGTAAGATGAACGGCGCATATCTTTTTTCTTGAAGATAATACTTTATTATTTCTAAAGGATATTGAAGTTATATATTGGGGCATATTTAGGCTCATTTTAGTATTTAATGAACGATTTAATTTTATTTTTACTATAATAAGACATTTTAGCCCTTATTTTGATATTTGACACTTGGATACAATTTATCCTATTATTTAAAACCGATATTTGGCATCTAGCTATAATGCTTAAAACGCTATTTCTAGCCATTAGACGCAATCGGAAGCTTTATTTAGGGAAAAATGAGATTAAATGAACAAGAGTGAAACTTAGTGAAAGTTGATGAACTATGCGTGACCTTACACTCCCTAAAACAGGGAGAGCTCAACCAGAAGAATTCGACAAACTTCAGGCGCCAAGCATTGAGGAGCAACTCAAATCCGCAATGCCCTTGGTAACTGCGACATTACGAGTTCGCATAGCTCGTACCATTGCACAGCTTCGCGAAGACTCTCTTCTTGCTAAACAGAGTGAGGAGGTGGCTCATGCATGATTGAACGATCAAAAATTGTTCAGCCAAAAACCCATATGATAGATACTCTCAAGAATTTAGAAGCAAAATCTGTCTTGGATTATATCACTCCAACTGCCAGGACGTTCATGTGTAGACGAACTGGCCAACTGGTAGATGGAGGATACTGTGCATTCTTCTGCGATATTGGTAAGCAGCAAGAAATCCACTTTGATCCAGATAATGGCATCGATGTCTTCTGCCTTTTTGCCTATAATGAACTTCTAGGGCAAATGGGTGACGGCGCACATTCTGATAGCTAGTGATTCCGAGAGATACTACTTGTGGTGACTACCAAGTCTGGTAATTGTGAATTGGGAATGACGGTATGCGCTCAAAAACGGTGATGGTTGTGATCTTCATTGTCTCTGTTTGATGAACGCCTAGAGAGTTTGAATTGGAAGGATTTTCCTTTTCGGATTGACGTGTTACCAGACGTTTTTGCTGCACAGAAACGTATTGCAGGTCCATTGACAAGGCAATTGCGTACGGGCAATATTGTGCTAATTGAGGGGGGTCCTGGAACTGGCAAAACCCACGTACTTCGTTGGCTACATCAATTTGCAGAGGGTTCTCAGGGTGTTATTCCCTGCTCTATCTCTGAACCTTTGAATACACAAATACTTTCAACTGCTTTGACCGCATTGCTTGTACGAACCACTGGAGATAAAATTCCCTCTCCGCCAACTCTCATTGATCATCTGTTGGACAGGGTCGAGAAGTTCTTCAAGGCAAAGCATAAACGTATCGTGTTACTCTTTGATGATGGGGATGCTTTAGCCCTAAGGGAAGGAGAGACGGAGGAGATTGAAGCAGAGAAACGAAAGACAATACGGTGGCTCCGCGCTCTCAGTGATCTTCCCGCTGTGATAGTTTTTATGGCTGGATTAAATGGTTTCAAGGAAGCACTTACCAATCTCTTTGAACCCTTCTCTGACAGAATTACACTTCACTTGCAATTGGAACAACCGGGAAGGACTGGTCCAGAAGTTCTAACTCGTATTGAAACTAAGGAATTAATCCAGAAACGCATAGCATTTGTTGGCGGAAGCGGCATCGTACCCTTCACCGAGGAAGCTATAGACGCTATTCACCTTCATACTCGCGGATTTCCACGAACAATTCTCAGATTTTGTGAAAATCTCCTCGAATATGCATTTCAAGAGGATACACCTGCAGGAGATCGAATTACTCGTGATTTCATTCAACAAGTCGCTCAGTTACATCCGTGTCCTCCACCTGAATCAACGCCAATACCCGTCATAACTACCAGTGAAAGGTTTATTGAGGAATCTCCTGAAGAATCAGAGGATGGCTGGTTCGAAGAGTTTGATGAACTCACCGCGATTCAAAGGGATATTCTAAACTTGGTTAAGCAGTTTCAAAAGGCAACTTCAGCAGTTGTAGCAGAGGAGTTGGGAATAGCAAAAGGAACTGCCTCCAACGAACTAAAGAAGCTATATGATATGCGTAAGGTTCAACGCCGGAAAGGCTACCGAGGCTTTGAATATTTGCCAAAATAATTATTTTTCTTGCGTTCATTTAACCAATCTGAAAATCTGTTTTGCTAGTTATTACAACTTGCCCCGTTGACCCAATGTTTTAAGTGAAGCATTGCAAATATTCTACAAAGAATACTCTTTCCTCTAGGGACAAACAGGCATGAGGCAATAAAATGGCACAACACGACGCCTTCGATTACCTCTTCAAAGTCGTACTAGTCGGCGATGCGGCGGTAGGAAAAACCAGTCTGACAACCCGTTTTGCTTACGGGACCTTCACAGATTCTTATATCCACACACTTGGGGTCGACTTTGTTGTGAAGTCTATTAAATTGGATAATTATACTGTGAAGTTGCAGGCTTGGGATACTGCTGGTCAGGAACGATACGCTGGCGTTCGTCCGATTTATTTTCGTGGCGCGCGTGGAGCTATTCTTGTTTTTGAAGTTACTCAACGTCAGAGCTTTGTAAATGCTGAAAAATGGCTTTCACAGATACGCCGTTATTCTGGTCTTGGAGTTCCCATTGTGTTGGTGGGAAATAAGGTAGACCTTGTGAACAAGCGTGAGGTTACTGGGGATGAAGTCAAGCTGTATGCTTCTCAGAAAGGTATGCCGTACATTGAGACCAGTGCCAAGACTGATCATCATGTTGTTGATGTTTTCCAGAAAATTGCAGAATTAATCCTTGCTGATGAGCTGGCTAAGGAACAAATGGCCCACCCATAGAATGAACTCTTCATATATGAAGTAATGGTCGAATGTTATGGATTCGAAATCTGGTGCTTCTAGTGTCGTTCCTCCAAAGGAGTTCTGGGCACTTTTAAAGAAGTATCTAGAACTTACTGGGTTTTTTGAGAAGACCATTCAGGAAATTAAGCGGGAGAGCGAAACCAGTATTACACAATTTAGAAAAGAACGCGGCTATGTGGGGGAAGCCAAGTTTGTCAAAGCAAAGGATATACTGCATTATTTTGACGAGTTTGTTGAGAACCTACTCAGTTATTATTCGTATTATCGGAGCTACCATCGTAGCCTAACTACTCTTTTTGCTTCGGTTGGCATTACTGATAGCCTAATTTTTGCTGAAATGGTGCAATTTTCAAGTGATCCGCAAGATGTTATTCGAACTGAGGAATTAGACGGTCCTGGTATGAGCTGGTTTCTTAATCAATTCTTGTCTGATTATGAAACTGTAGAATTTCATAGGGAAAGATTACTTGCGTACTTACCACGCCTGAAGATTGCTGCTGCTGAAACTATGAGCGGAACTTTGCAACGTTTTCTAGATGTATTATCTTATATCTCATCAGATGAAGCTGCACTGATTAGTAAGGCAGGACTTGATGAAATAAAGAATGCAATTGATGAGGAGGACCTTGGTGGGAAGCTTAGTCATGTAGTGAAATCAATCAAATCCTTTGTAAATCATGTTCAAAATCACCCAGTTTTCATATTAACTGATTCACCCGGATATTTTGGGTCAGCAGAGTTGGACGAGTTTGATAAGAAAACTCAGTCTTTTGAACAACTTAGGGAGCAGTTTAGAGATTATGTTAGTCTTTGCGATCGTACAGAATGGGTTTTTCAACGCCATCACATGACTGTGTTTTCAAGTATTTTTTCAGGCAAGCATCTTCAACTTGTAGATATAATGCACAAGGTTCGCCGCGGTGGAGATTTCATGGAATATGTTACTCAACATCGTGATTGCCAAGAAATGCTACTTGGTATTTCGCAAGCGAACACTCTCTTTCTCGAATATAGTGCCTACCAAGAACAGATGCTAGGACTAGTTAACTCCTATAAGCAGTTAGCAGATCTTCTTCAATGCCAGGTAATGAAAATCTTTTATGACATGGAAATTCGTCGTAACAACCTCTACGTTGAAGCCCGTGATAAATTCAAAGAACTCCTTGAGGCATTCCAGCAAACACTTCTCGAGGTCTGCTCATTGGATACTAATTCGGTCTAGGAAATGGCTGGAATTCTTGGAAAAATTCCGGTTCACGTGAACTTGGATGTGGTTCCACTGCATTGCATAATTAGGAAAGAATATATTGGTGCCTGTTTTTTCATGGTCTTACAAACTTGTGAGTGTTGATTCGATTGCGTTTTGCTCGTCTTTGCTCTCTAGTGACCTTATTATTGATTGCGGGATTAATGGTACCAGTTTATCCACATCAACTTTCTGAAGAAAATTCAAGAATTATCTTTCCATTCACACAACTCTCTACTTACATTGAAGATGCTTGTCCTGGTAAGTCAGAGCTTTTTGTTTCTTCTCCAACCATTGAAGAAACTCCAATACCTGCTGGGGCTCCCACAGAAATACAAGCTATTATTGATGCGATTTCAGCTTCGAGCTATTCAACTATTGTGAATCGGTTATGCAACTCCTTTGGGAATCGGCTTTTTGGTACTGATGGAAATGATAAGGCTGTGGAGTACATAGCTGAATACTTCGAAGATGCTGGTCTAGAAGTCTCCTTCCATGAATTTGGTGCTTCTGGACAAAATGTGGTAGGGACAATACCAGGTGCTAATATCCTGAACAATGAATGCATAGTCGTTGGTGCTCATCTAGATGCAGTGCAGGGTTCTCCTGGAGCTGATGATAATGGTTCAGGTGTCGCAGCTGTTATGGAAATCGCCCGAGCCATGGCACAATATCAATACAACTATACAATCATTTTTGTTGCATTCAATGCTGAAGAACAAGGTCTTATTGGTAGCAAGGCATTTGCAGGATCACTACAATTGCAGAATGCCTCAGTAGCGATTGCCTACAATTTCGATATGATAATGTGGAATAATCCCAGTGCCCCATCAAATCGAAAAGTCGAAATCATTCACGATGGAGATATTAGCGGAGTCTTTGCAAATCAAGCTGCAAACATTGGTCATAATTGGCTTAATGCTCCCATTCAGGCACGATTTGATCCAACAATGACCAGCAGTGACCACTACTCCTTCTGGAGTAAAAACTATCCTGCCATATGGTTCTTTGAATATGAGGGTGGGAATAATCCTTACTACCATAGTATTGAAGATGCTCCTGATGCTACAGGTTATAGTTACTCACAGGGAGCGATGGTTGCCAAGACTGCAGCAGCAGCGCTAGCTGATTATGCAAAAATCATTTCTACTAATCCTGGGTTCCCCAGTGTTAGCTTCGTTTCACCCACTCCCGATGAATTCCTTAGACCCTCAGATGATATTCCAATCCTCTTATCAATTGAGGACGACTTCAACGATGTGAACTTGGTGGAACTTTCATTTGACAACAATCCCTGGGTCAATATTACTTCCGGATTTAATTCAACACATTGTGTATATCACTGGAATGCCTCTACAGCCTATGGCAATTATAATATCAGAGCACGTGTAATTGATGATAAGGGATGGGTTGGTAGTGCTTCAGTATCATTTCGAGTGGATTTTGGAGTATCCTGTCTGATTACTTCTCCAATATCTGATGAGGCTATCGCTCAAGGATGCCAGTATATAATTTGGGTAAATGCTACTGATCCTGACGGGGGTTCAATCATCTATTCGTTGGTAAGAATCAACGGAAGTAGTTGGTTGGGAATGCAAGTTTCTATTCCCAATCATCGTTATTACTATAGCTGGACTGTAAGCGGATGGGGACCTGTTGCAATCGAGGTAAGAGTTGCTGATTCTAATGGTAACAGTAACCAGTCGCTTGTCTATGCAACCGTTGTGCGATATACCCCAATAGTGTCAAATGTATACTTTACCCCACTTCAACCGTTAGATACTGAGGAAGTGCAAATCACAGCTGATGTGACCCAGGATAGTCGGGGCTCCGGAATCAATATGGTTCTTGTGTACTATAGCATTGAATACTCCTTATGGAAGACTCGTCGATTGACACTTGTTGAAGGCAATATGTGGAGTGTTTTTCTAGATCCATTACCTGCAGGATCTCGAGTCCGTTTCTACATTAGTGCCTATGATAATCTGGGAAATATTGGGCGTGACGATAACAACGGGACATACTACAATTTTACCGTTAATAGCAATCTATTTCCTCTCCTTGCTATTGGTGGAGGACTAGCTGGAATTGCAGGTATCGGTATTGGTTTCTATATGATACGTAGAAAGCGTCGTCTCAGACCAACTCCCCCGACTTAGCCTTTGATTCAAAGTCAATCGTAGAAATACTACAATTCTAAAAGTAGTAATTAAACCAATTATAATACTCAGTATTTCCAAGGACCAGATGTAAAAAGATTATTAGCTTTAGTTCTTCACTCTTTTCAAAGCTACAAGAAAGGTGAGCTAGGCAAAGTGCTATCGAATGAAACGGAAGGGCAATGGTTTTACAGTCAAAATCGTCGTCTCATCAGTATTGCCTTTCCAATTGCAACCGCTTTGTCAGTTCTATCCATTGCCATAGGAGTCTTCGCCTCGCCATTTGCTCTTCCGTATCTAAGTGGAGCCTACATGCTAAGTAACTTGGCAATTTTTTCCTTATGCTTACCATTGTTGAGACTTCAAAATAGCAATGCAAGACGTCTAATGCTAACATTCACTATCATGGGACTGCTTCGCATCATAAGCAGTATTTACCTCATTATAGAAACTCTCGTTCTCGGTGTACCCATCTCCTTTCCCAGCATTTCCCTTATTATCGAAACCATAGCAAATATTACTCTGATACTCGGGCTAGTGCTAGTTTCTTCTGAACAAAGAAAACGGTCATACAAAAGAATCCTCGGATATTTACTCCTCTGTATCCTCTTTGGAATCTGCATTTTCTCTGTTTATCTTACAAACATTGCCTTTCATTCACCTTTATTTCCAGCAATAGGTGCAGGAATAAGGATACTTCTAAGCTTACTAACAGCTGTATTCGCTTGGAGCTTCTTCTTCAATAAGGATCCCCCGCATCTTCTGATAGGACCATTGGGTCGGTTACTCATACTCCTTGCCAGCATAATTCAACTTCTTGGACATACTCTATTTGCGTTTCAATATGCTGCTAACTTTACTGCAATTAGCTTAGTTCTGTATGCTGGGTCAGAATCTGATGTCATCCTTATTTTTGCACAATTTGTACTCTTAATTGCTATTTTTTCCATTTTCATCGAAATCATCGGGGCAAAATCGGGACCACGTCCAATATCATATCGCTATAGCGCTGGTCTCACAACTCTTATTGTATCCCTTTTGGTTGGCACAATTCTAGCTGTTACTATTATTGCAATTACCTTGATTGGTCAGATTCTCCTCGTTTTTATTTCACCAATGGAAACTACAGTCGCTGTTCAGGCAATTGTCTGGGGTCTATTACTTGGGGTAGGAATCATCATCGTTTTTGGAGGTTTCCTTGCCTCAACTCTCTCGAAGCTAATTATGCGTCCATTGGAAAAGCTTGATGTTCAAGTGCAATCACTAAGCACACCAACTTTTGTTACGTTTCATGAGCCTCCTGACCTGGTATTTGTTGAACTCCAATCCATTTCTGATAGTTTTCGTGCTCTTATTGATAGATTGAGACGTGCTCATTCTGAACTCCGAACCTTGTCTCCTCCACAGCGCCGTGATGCATTTTCACAACAAAAACGAGTCACTGACGTAGATTCAGATTATCGCTATCTCTATAATGAGGTATCAAACTATTGCCAAATAATTCTCACTAACGCAGAATTGATGGCTGAAGGTCTAGGAAAAGATTCACGGGCGAAAGATTACATACGAAAAATTACTTCGAATGTCGAAGAAATACACAATATACTTACCACAATTCAAACGCTTCGTCGTATAGAAGCAAGAGAATTTCCGGACATTTCTCTGGTGAATCTTAAGACCGTACTCTCAGATGTCATCACGGAACTGAATGAGGCTTTCAAGCAAAAGAAAATACAGATCAAGTTAAGGGCCCCCAAGGCTGGTTGCAAAGTTCTTGCGAATGATTTCTTGATAGATCTCTTTACAATAATCCTGCAAAATGCCATTCAACAGGATAGCCATGCTGATGTTGTCGTAGAAATTCTTGTTAGCAAAATAATCGAGCTAGGTAAAATTTACTGGAGAACAATGATTACTTCATATGGTTGGATACTTACTGATGAAGAAAAGGATACGATATTCAGTCGTGATTTGAGTCAATATCGAACCACTGGACCAGACCTTGTAAAAGCTGCTGCTTTTGCTGAAGCCTTCCAGGGCAAGATTCGTGTTGCTGATCGTGTACCAGGTGATCACCGCTATGGTTCAGTTTTCATCGTCTTACTTCCTGTAGCTCAGGATAAAACTAGCATGGTTACCAAGACTAGGAGCTCAAAGTAATGCCTACAACTGTAATGGTGATTACACCATTGGAGCCTTTACGCGAAGCACTTGAATCTATGCTAGGTACTTCTGGCTTCTCTGTGATTCAAGGAGCTGCAAATATAAATCAAGTCCGGCTTTTTCTTAATGCCCAAGTAAATACACCTGATGTAGCAATTGTCGATTTGTGTTTTCCTCAGAAGACGATTACTGGTTTTATCCAAACTCTTATAGATAGACGCATTTCAGTTGTTTTTATGGGAGTCGAGGGAGAAAACGAGGAATTCGCTAGACGAATGGGTATTCCTTTTCTCACCAAACCTTTTCCAAAAGCGGCTCTAGCAGCGAATATTAAAGTGGCTTTAGGAAAACAGAAGCGAACCTAAACTGGAATAATCTGTTGAGTCCCCGTATTATCGATGTATAGGGCTTTTCCATCAATTGGTTTTCCATAATCACGACATGAGAAGAGGCTTAGGATGAGATTATCAAAATATCTATGGAAACCGTGTAGAAACACTTCATGAGCTCGTACAATGAGTTCCAAATTGTTCTGTTTCAAGAATTGCTCTGTTACATCACGACCAAATGCTCGTGCATTTCCTCCTCGCATACTTGGTGCAAATCCTCTCAAATGCTCCTGTGGGTCATTCCATAACATTTGGAAACTGACGGGGTGATTAACCTCCTCTTCTCTTGGCAACGCATTGATTTCTTTGACAAGATTCAGGTTTTCTGAGAGACCACCATGAACCGCAAAGATCCGATTTTTCGAGCTTTTAGCAGCCAGTGGCATCTCAGCAAAGCTAAGCGAATATTCATGATATAGGTCGCCAAGCTTTTGTTTCACTTCAAAATAGAAGCCATACCGATAATTGACACTTGGTGTCTCATGATTACCTCGAAGAAGAATTAGTCGATTTGGAGCTTGCCGCTTAAGTTCATAGAGGAGGCTAATGTTTTCTATTTGATATGGTCCCCGGTCCACATAATCACCAAGAAAAACAAAAGTGACTGGAGTTTCCCAGTATTTAGTCAAGAGCGCTTGAGTTGCTGTCCAGTCGCCGTGTGTATCTCCAATAAATATGAGTGGACTCTCTGGAAGATGAATAAGTCGTGATTCCTTTTTAAATACTTTAGTAACTTCTTCTACCAGTTGTATGATATGTTCACGTTCACAGCGAGAAGCTTGTTGAATTGCGTTCTTTAGTTCCCGTTGCGAAACCAAGTTATTGTTTCCTCCATTCTTAGCTATAGTAAGCTGTAGGAGAAAACCGTATTTTGAAGTTTCGCATTATCTTGTTGTTCAGCTAGTCAGGTTCTATGCGGGTTCCAGCTTTACCTTCAAGGGCGAGTGCCATATTCTCAGGTGAGGTAATGATTGCTAATTCGCCGCCTTGATCTAGAAATGATATTACTGATTCTATTTTTGGCTGCATTGAGCCTGGTGCGAAATGTCCTTCCTTAAGATACCTTCGAGCTTCAGATACAGTCATTTGGTTGATGGCTTTTTTGTCGGGCTTCCCATAATTTAGATACACTTTGTCAACTGAGGTTGAGATTAGCAACAACTTGGCTTTTATGGCAGCTGCTAAGAGCGCAGAAGCTCGGTCCTTGTCAATAACAGCTGCTACTCCTACCAAGTTGTTTTGCTCTTCAATTACTGGAATTCCGCCACCCCCAACGGTGATTACTGCAAACCCTTCCTTTAGCAGGCGAATGATTGCTGGTGCTTCAATTACTTGACGTGGAATTGGCGATGGGACAACCCGTCTCCAACCTCGTCCTGCATCCTCAACAATGTGCCAGCCATCAGATTCACGTCTCTGAGCTGTATCTTTATCCATAAATGAACCAATTGGCTTGTTCGGTTTTTCAAAGGCTGGGTCATCCTTGTCGACTAGAACTTGGGTAACAACAGTAACAGCCTGCTTCTTCATTTTTCGCTTTTGGAATTCGCCATAAAGAATTTGCTGAAGCATATAGCCAATAGCGCCTTGTGTATCTGCACCACAGAAGTCAAGGGGGACTTCGTGGAGTTCATGGGCAGCTAGTTCAGATCGGCGCAAGATGAAGCCAACTTGGGGACCATTACCATGAGTGATGGCAACATCCCACCCTCGTTGAATTAGATCTGCAATGTGCTTGCAGGTTTCTTGGGCTGCTGCATATTGATCTGGAACAGTTTGATGACTTTTATCCTTAATGAGTGAATTACCACCAATTGCTACTACTGCAATCCTTGATGTCATTCTCTGGACACTCTCAAAAGATTAAATTCATGTGAGGCACTACCTCGCCCTACGTGTCTATTTTAAGGCTTTCTCTACTGGAAAAAACCAGATTCCTCAAATTTTTACTAGAATAAAAAACACTTTTGGCAATGGTCAGCAAATTAGATAATTATGGTTAATTTTCAAGATGTCAAAGCGGCCCATGAACGAATTAGACGCGCAATAATTCAAACCCCTATAATGACTTCATTGACAATCAATCGTTTAGCAAATTGTAGTATCTTTTTCAAATGCGAGAATTTCCAGCGGATTGGTGCTTTCAAATTCAGAGGTGCTTACAATGCGCTTATTCAACTCTCACCCAAGGAACGAACGCAGGGTGTTATAGCCCATTCTTCAGGGAATCACGCTCAAGCAGTAGCACTGGCGGCCAAGATGCTCAATATGAAAGCGACCATCGTAATGCCAAGCGACTCTTCTCCTGTCAAACTAGCTGCCACTAGAGAATATGGTGCAGAAGTTATTCTGTGTAAATCAACAGTTGAAGATCGAGCTAAAACTACAAGTGATCTTATCGCTAAACACAATTACATCCTAATTCATCCATATGATGATGTTCGTGTAATTGCTGGGAATGGAACTGTAGCTCTCGAATTAATCGAGGAAGTTGGGGCACTCGACTATATGTTTGCACCCATTGGAGGCGGAGGACTAATTTGCGGCACAGCAATAGCGACAAAAGCTCTCTGTCCCAAAGCAAAAATCATAGGTGTTGAACCTGCAAATGCAGATGACGCCTATCGTTCATTCAAAGCGCGCAAGCTACTTCCCAGTGTCAACCCCAACACTATAGCAGACGGGCTCCGTACTTCGCTTAGTGAATTAACTTTCAGGATAATCCGTAGTACTGTTGATGATATCATCACCGTAACAGAAGCTGAAATAGTCAACGCAATGCGGCTACTTTGGGAACGGATGAAAATTATCGTTGAACCTTCTGGAGCGGTTCCTCTGGCTGGGCTATTAAAAATGGGTAATCAGCTAGAAAATCAACGGGTCGGTATTATACTCAGTGGAGGAAATGTTGACCTATCAGAATTCTTTGAAAAATATCCAATCTGAAAAACTGGAGACTGGTATTTCATCAAATACTGATTCTATTAGGGAAAAACAGGAGAAAGAGATCTCATTGCGGATACACTAGTGAGAGAGAAACCTTTAGTTGGTCAAACAATTGAGAATAGGATACTGGAGAATATTGTGATGACTGTATCTCCCGATCAAGAGTTATTGCGATTAAAAGTAGCCCTACTAAGTCATGGTATTATCCTTCCACCAAGGGAAGTTGGTGGCCGAGGGGGAGGTGCAGGACCCACACTCGGACGCTATTTCCTCTTAGATGAAGATGTTGTTGTGAATGCACCGGCTCGTCATGGAGAACAAGCCAAACGACTGGGTGCTCTAGCCGTCGAAGCTTCCCAAAATGGTCAATTTCAAATTGTTGGCTTTGGCAAAACACACCAAACAATACAGGCAGTTTCACGCCCTAAGTTCTATGACAAACAACTTCCTGATGGAACCCCAATGACCCATGTAGCTCTCGTACATGGTGTTGACTGCTTGGCAAGTACAATAGTCCAGCAGTGTGACTATTTTTCCAAAGGTAATGAGTGTCATTTTTGCAGCCTTCCCCTCTCACTTAGAATGGGCAACACAATGCTCAGAAAAAAACCAGAACAATTCCTGGCTGTCCTTCAGGCTGCTGAAAAGGAGGGACGCGCAAATCACATACTCCTCACGATTGGAAGTCAATCTCGTTCAGATCGTGGTGCCAAAGATTACGTCGAATTCATAGAAGTGCTGCGCAAACACACTCAACTTCCTATTGGAGTACAACTCGAACCTCCTTCTTCACCTGAACAATTGCAATCTTTACATGATGTTGGAGTTGACACCATTGGTATTCACATTGAATCCTTTGATGATAATGTGCGTAGACGTTATTGCCCTGGCAAGTTTCAATATGCAGATTATTCCAAGTATTTAGCAGCTTGGAAAACCGCTGTCAAAATCTTTGGACCTGGTCAAGTTAGTACATTTGTACTCCTCGGGCTAGGTGATAGTTCTGAGCAGCTTCGTACCGGCTTCGAAAAGTGTACAAAAATCGGTGTAATTCCAGTACCTGTTCCTTGTCGACCCAATCCTGGTTCTCGTCTTGAAAACTTCATTCCTGACTATGTTGGAAAGTTAGACCAGACAATCAATACATATCTTGATTGTGCACGCTTTCTCAAACAGTATAAGTTAAATCCCTTCAATCATCTTGCAGGTTGCATTCGATGCGGAGGCTGCACAGCCCTTAAAGAAGCCTACCGTGTATTAACTCCTACATAAGAAATCGGGAGCCATCACAAATACTATGGGTGAAATGCATAGATGGCATCACAACCTCCCAATCCATCCAAATTACCAGAAGAAAACAAACGAATCCTAATAACCGAATTCTCTGAAAGTGATGCATCTGAAATCGCTGAACTTCTTGAAATCGTTTGGCCTCACGCTAAGGGAGTCCCTCCAATTTGGCGACAAAAACGATGCCTTACCTCATCACAGGTTGTGGAGGAGATGAGAGCCGGATACCACTATTTTGGCTCTCGTATTGATGGACGTATTGTAGGATTTTACAAGCTCTTTAAAACACCTGAAGGTCTGTTGGGTGAACACCAGACGGTACATCCAGATTATAGACATCGGGGACTTGTACGCGCAATGTACCGGCAGTTCATCGATTACGCCAAGGAACAGGGTGCCCCTGCCAATCTATGTAACATTCTCGTGAGTGAGAAGAATATGTGCCGACTAGTTGAAAGTTATGGATTCCAACCCTATGGGGCACCTTACGAACAAGCACCAGGTATGGTTGTTCAACTATACAGACGACTAACCAAACAATAAATCAGCAATCACTAACTCTGATAAAAACTAACTATACAATTTTGAATATCTTCATTCAGAGGCGCTTCTCTTGATAAATGGGAGGGTGGGCAAGCACATGATTGCAGCTTTACATATTTAGTAATGGCTTGCCCTAATCGTAGCGGACTCTAGGATCGAGGAAGCCGTAGAGCATGTCTGCGATGAAGTTTGCGATGATTACGGTGAATGCCATTATGTAGAATATGGCCTGTAGCACTGGATAGTTCTGCAGTGTTACTGATTCGAATATTAATCTTCCAAGCCCGTACCAGTTGAAAACCGTTTCAGTGAGCGTGGCTCCTGTAATCAGGAATCCAAATGTGAGTGCTATCATGGTTACAAGTGGAAGTATAGCATTGCGTAGAGCGTGCTTAAAGAGGACTGTTCGTTCATCCACTCCCTTGGCTCGAGCGGTGACAATGTAGTCCTCGGTTAATACGTCGATGAGGTTGTTCCGCATAACAAGCATATAGCCGCCGTAAGAGACGAGAGCCAATGTTAATGAAGGAAGGACCAGGTGCCATCCGATGTCAAGGATTCTTAGCAGGGGATCCGTTGGGGGCGGCCGGCTCATGGTTCCACCCATGGGGAAGAGACCGAAGCCGAACCAGAGTTGCCAGTAGAAACCGAATAGTAGTATGAATATCATGCCTAACCAGAAGGTGGGCACTGAATAGAAGGTGAGAGCTGTTGTCACCATGCCCATATCATATTTGCTGCCTCGCTTAGAGGCTGCTGAGATTCCCACAACGACGCCTATGATTATTGTTAGGATGGCCGCTGTTCCCATGAGGAGAAGGGTGTTGGGAAGACGTGAAGCAATTGACTCAATAACGGGACGGAAACCCTCTGTAAATGAGTACCCGAATTGAAAAGTAAACATGTTGACAATGTAATTACAGAATTGAATGTGCAAAGGTTGATTTAGTCCCCACATTCTTTCAAGTAATGCAGCAAGTTCAGGCGCGTTTTGGATTAGTTGTGGTGCCAACACAATTGAAACAGGATTTCCTGGCATTATGCGGAAAACAAAGAAATTGAAGGTTATAGCGCCTAAGATTAGAATAATACTATTAATGATACGTCGAAGGATGAATTCTCGTATACCCATTTTTTAGCACCGTTTTTGTAATTATTTTCTTGGGCAGACAAATCGCCTATTGATCGCATCAATTGTGATGCCACAAGGAAATCGTGTCTTGCTCTATCAAGTAAGTGTATGGCTCTCACATTATTCTACAGCTTTGAACACTCTGTTCAATGTTTTAGAACAGTCGTCGGCTTCAAAAAGGAAAAGCTTTTATACTTTATTAAATAAAAAATTAACAGAGTTAAGATGTTAGGACAAAACGATGTTACTGATCACAGTACAAGGCGGAAAATCCTGCGTAAGCTGTCGAAAGATAAGGCTTTCCTCCGTGAAATTGCCAAGGATCTTGACATACCAACATCTACTGCTGCTTACCATCTAAAACGTCTCACCCAGAATGGACTTCTCTTGGAGACACGGGGGGTCTATCATGTTTTCTATCGCCTATCCGAAAAAGGTCGTGAACTAGTCGAAGACACAGTGGGGGCAATTTAGTAGGCTATTATCTTTCCCAGCTCGACGCGGTTCTCCGCCCCCTAATTCTTTTTAGAGTTAATTTACGCTTCACAAGCTCTGATGCCTTAGAATCCTTTGAATTTTAATTCTGATTCAAAAATCGCTAAGAATCACAATTATTCTCTGTTCCATTTGTGTTATGCATAAGGAGTCTGAGTGAAATTCTAGCCTCATGGGACACGAGTTCATCTTCGTCGTGTTCAACTACATGTTGTAGTAGTGGTTTTGCCCGTGGATCAAGTAAAAAACCAAAACCTACTGCTGCACCCAACCGAACCATTGGGTCTCTGTCGGTAAGTCCACGCTTGAGAGTATCGAATACTCTGGGACCTCCCAGCTGTCCGATGGCCCTTAAGATTTGGTCTCGGTTTTCAGGGGTTTCGCCTTCAAATCGATCAATTAGTATTGACGTGACTTGGCTATCGCGTAGAAATGCAAGAGAACTTATGGTTTGGAAACGGACAGCTGAAACATGATCATTGAGAAGGGGGATTAGTCTGGGTACCTCCTCTTGTGTTCCAATGAAGCCAATGGCTATAGCTGCTTCTAGTCTGATTATGTGATTGGGGTCTTTGAGTGCTTCTCTCAGTTCTGGCAGTGCTTCACTGGCTTCAGGACCTTGCTGTCCAAGAAGTCGAATTGCGCTACGACGATCTTCTTGATTTTCACTTGAGAGAGATGCAATGATTTTTTGTCGTTCTTGGCTGCATTCTATGTTTTCTGGGTCAGCTTTAGAAGTAATGTCAGAAGGTATTCTACCACGTGAACGAGGATTAAATTCTGGCAAGTGAGAAACCTTGGCAAAGTGCTGTGCTATTGCTTTATGTGTATTACCTTTGTGGCAGATGTTGTGGAAAAATAGCGTTTGACTGGCTATCTTTAATGCTTCTTCTTGCGTTTTTCCTTTCTTTTTCGGAGGCGTCGACGGGGTAGTTCTTCAGTTGGAATTCGTGCCGGGACCTGTTGTTGTGTTCTCAAGAGAGGAGGTTCAGTCTCATGTGGATATACATAATTTGCCAGTAATACTCCAAGTTGTCCTCCAATTCCTGTGAGAAGTCCACCGACCAGTGATATCACTATTTGGGGTGCAGGAATTACTGAGCTTAGGATAAACCATGCAGCTGCGGAGGCAAGTGGGTTGATGATGTACATGATTGCGAAGAATGTTAGCCAGACACTTGTTCCTGCCAAGAATGTAATTATCGTAGCCCTTGTACTCCGCTTCATGAGAAAGCCGCTTAGCCCCCCTGCTATGACTATTAGTAGACCGAGTGTTGTGAGTTGAAGAAAAAAAGCGAAAATGTAGCAAATTAGGAAGCCAGTAATTGGATGATGTTTTCTGCGAAAGAAGGTTCGTACGTTTTCACGTGTAATATCCCAGGTCATAGAGTATTCCTCCTCATGGTTGTTAAAGCGAACTTGGTATTAGAACAAGCAGGGATTCATATTCTGTCATTTCTTCTAAAGCGTGAGGGTAAGGTAAGGGATGATACTCACCTTTAACCCATAGGCCAAGTTGGTCGAGGTAATGCGTGCTGTATGGGTTGCTTCGTTGTCCACCTGGAAGGACGCCATATGACTGGTCGAAATTGTCAAGGTTGATGATTAAGCGATAGCTGACGCCCATATTGATAAGATATCCCGGCGCATAATTCACTGTATGGTCGCCTCCGTTTATGGAAAGTTGTGGTGCATTAAGATATGGGAATGTGGAACTCAGAATGTGCTGAATATCGATGATATGGATTCGGCTGTACTGCCAAAGACTTGTATCAACGCCAAGCGAATTGGAAAGGATATCAATTGTTTCTAGGAAACTAGCTATTATGATATCGTCTCGAGTCTGGGTACCACTTTGTTGAGTGTTGTTGAACCAACGTGGATAGTTTGTGATTGTGAAGTTCTCCAGTACTGTATCTGCAGGGTAGAGCCCGTCGGGAATTCCTGCGCGGTTATACTCGTCAAAGAATGTGTTGTTAAAGAAGATTGGAAAGAAGCTTGCCCAAATTGTTGCTCCAACGCTGTCTGTTACCATTTGGCAGTTCCAATTTTTGAGATAAGTAGCGGCAGAATATGCAACTGGTTTCGCAGATTCGGAAACACCAGCGAGAATAATGTCAGCAACAATGTCCTTAATGGCTGATGCTTGGAGGGAGTATGAATCCAGTTGTATCTGCTTCATGTCATCAACAGAATGGCTATTTGATGCATTTAGTAGTTGGCTGATGCGTTGGGCACGGTGCGATGGAGCAAAATCATACCCCAAATAGTATGGGTAGCTCGAATTTACTGGAAGATTATTGGCAGCCACCACGTATCCCGTTGATGGATTATAACTCTGGGGTAGCTCGCTAAAGGGAATAAAGCCCAGCCATTCATGATTGTAAGCTGATCCGTTGAGGATGCTTGGGCCATCTCCTGTTGCACGAATTGGGTGGGCGCCTGTAGCGTGGTAGGCAATGTTGCCATTTGTGTCTGAATAAATGAAATTAAGATCTGGGCTTTGTAATAGCTCGAGTGCGTTGCAGAATGAAGTATAATTACTTGCTTGAGAAATACGCAGATAGGTTTCTGCACTTTTCGAGCTGTTTTGTCCTGCCCATTTTAAGGCAAAGCTCCCCTGTGATTCTTCAAAGAGTGGGCCATGAACTGTCGAGTTGATGAGTACTGACTTCGTATATATCGTACCCATATTGTTGATGTAGATGGTTGTTTCCTCTTCTACTATATCGTTCCACAAGCCATTCCACAAATACCTGTAAGGCGCGCTATCATCCCACCTATAATAGTAGAAGTCGGAGATGTCTGATTGCATTGTTGAAAAGCCCCAGGCAATGTTTTCGTTATGCCCCATCAAGATGAATGGAAAACCCGGGACAGTAATTCCTTGGATGTTATCTGTAGGACCCACCAGATGCACTTCATACCAGAAGGCGGGGATGGATAGCGTGAGGTGTGGGTCACTGCATAGGATTGGTGCTCCTGATGAGGTTCTACTGCCATTCACTGCCCAGCTATTACTTCCACCATTTGTGTATGGTATTGGACTCATTTCACTCAATTGTGCATAATGTTCAGCTAGTGAACGAGCAGCTTCAAGGAGTCCATCATCTTCGCTAGAAATGGTATTCATTGTCTCAATGATAAGAGACGGTGTGATTGGCAAATCATTGTAGTATGTATCTGGGAATAGCTCATCCCAGACAGTGGATTCGCCAAATGCGTCAATTAGATCTGCCATTTTGAGGTCGAGGAAGGTATTGACGCTTGAGAAAATCCAGGCTAGAAAACGTTCTACACAAAGACTATCCTTGGCTGACCATGAATCAGGAAAGTATCCGAGTACCCGAATTTCCATTGGTATTCTTAATCCAATATTGTCGAGGTAGAGGTTGATACCGTATGCATAGCTCTGCAGTAATTCCTTGGCATCAGAAGTGAGGAGTTCAAACGACTCTTCTGCTATCTTCTCAAGGTTAAGGTTGCGATAGAAGATGTCCATGTCAAGGTAGTTGGATCCGAATATTTCTGCAACTCTACCTTGTGCAAGACGTCTATACATATCCATTTGGAAAAGTCGGTCTTGAGCATGAACATATCCACAAGCTAGATACAGATCTTTTGTGGTAGTTGCGAAGACGTGCGGTACACCCCACTCATCACGGGCAATGTGGATAGTACCATCGAGTCCTGGCAGTTTTTCTTCTGCATAGGGAGGAAAATTAGCCCAATTTATGTCCATCCACAAACCGCCATTAGGTTGCACCCAAGGAACTACATTTATCATCATGCTCAAAATAAGGAAACAGATGAAGGGAATGAGTATAGACTTGCATGAACAGGGTCTCTTTTGGTTAGTCACCCAAAAACCACCTTGATGTTGGGTGAAACAACTCTCCTCTTTGAATTATAAATGGCTTGTTATGGATTCTGTGTTTTTAGAACGTGGTTAGTTTAACCAGATTTTTCCTCTTTTTCCTGTTGTTTCTTCTTACGGCGAACCCTTGCAACTGCTTCCTTCATAACTCGCTTGACTGATTGTCGTCGTCGTTCCTTTACTGGAACTTTAATGTGCTGTACTCCCTCTTCTCCTTCAACAGAGGCAATAACATGACCTGTAGCATATTCTGGCAAAGGTCTAAACTTGTAGGCATACCGAAGCACACCAGCACGCCCTGCATCGCCAATTCTGCGAAAAGCAACTTGGACACTCAAACCAATCTTCAATTCCTCACGATTGACATCAACAATCTGAGAAAGAACAAGGGGTCCTTCATCAAGGCGGACAATAGCTAGAACATAGGGTGCCAAATCCTTGAATCCATGAGGTGGATCCTCTACGATTGTGTAGGAATATATTTTGCCAAGTCCTGAGAACTGGAAGTCAATTAGGTCGCTCTTTCTTCGGCATTTAGTGCAAAGTGGTATGGGCGGGAAGTATTTGGTGTCGCAAGTGCGACAGAGACGACCAACCAAATTATAAACTTGCTTGATACGACGCCACAGCATTGGAACACTTTGATCTGACATTTAGATTTTCTCCTCCGATTTTTATTCATTCTTAAGAATATGGACAACTGCAGTAGAACCAGTTCCACCAATATTCAAGGCTAGCCCAGTTTTTGCACCTTTGATTTGACGTGTTCCTGCGGTTCCACGAAGTTGCTCAGCGATTTCAAAAATTTGAGCAATACCAGTAGCTCCAACAGGATGACCCCTGGCTTTTAGACCGCCGCTAACATTAGTGGGGATGGTTCCATTCCTATCAAAATAGCCTTCCTCCATGGCTGGACCACCTTTGCCTTTCTCAATAAAGCCTAAGTCTTCGGTGGCAATTATTTCACCAATGCTGAAGGAATCATGTACTTCTGCAACATCAATGTCCTCATAGGTGATGCCTACTTTTTCATATGCTTTCTTCGCTGCACTTTTGATGGCGCCAAATGTTGTTATGTGTGGACGATTATGTAGTGCTAGAGTATCAGAGGCTTGGGTTGATGCTTCAATCCAGATGGGTTTTCCACGGAATTTTTCAACATAATCGCCGCGACAGAGAATCAGTGCTGCTGCACCATCAGAGATGGGGGCACAGTTCAAAACATGAAGCGGGTCTGCCACAATGGGGCTTTGGAGAACTTGTTCTTTGGTTATTTTGAAACGGAATTGAGCGTATGGATTGTCAACTGCATTCGCATGTGCTTTTACAGCTGCCGCAGCAAGCTGTTCATCGGTAGTTCCATAATGGTACATGTGACGACGGGCAATGAGTGCAAAGAGTGCTGGGAAGGTAGCGCCCATCTGTCCCTCCCATTCCCGGTCTGAAGCACCCAGTAATGTATCTGCTATTTTTGTTTCAGAAATATCACTCATCTTTTCGCAGCCAATTACCATAACAACATCATGCTCGCCTGATTTTATGGCGAGATATGCATGACGTACTGCAACTCCTCCACTAGCGCAAGCGGCTTCTACTTCAGTGGAGGGTATGGGCAGTAATCCTCCTGAGTCTGCTGCCATTGCTGCTTGGTGGTCTTGTTGGATAAACGAACTGGTGGAAATGTTACTTACATAGAGTGCATCAATGTCAGCACCACTTACTCCTGCATCTGCAAGGCAGGGAGTTGCAGCGGTTAAGGTGATACGCCTGATGCTTGTCTCCCAGAGTTCTCCGAATTTGGTCTGACCAATACCAATAATTGCGACTCGGTCTTTTGCTGCTTGTTCTGTCATTTCCTTTTTCACTCCACTTTTATGGTGCGCCGATGCTTTGCATATGTTGCATAATCAATTAGAATCTTGTCGGTAATGTAATCCTCAATCAGAGGTTTTCGTTTCCGTTTTTCGATAATCGATTTTTCAACTTTAATGCTGAATGCGTCACTGCCCGCTCCTGATCCATATGAAACAACAAGGATGCGGTCACCCGGTTTAGCGTTATCCAATGTTGCTGCTAAGCCTAGTGGTGAGCTACCTGCGTATGTGTTGCCAATACGGTCTACGATAAGCGATGGAGCGATTTTATTCTCAGGTATTCCTAAGCTTTGGGCTGCCCGTCTGGGGAATTTGCCATTGGGTGAATGGAAAACACCCCAGTCAAAATCATCTACCTTCATCTTTAGCTTCTCAAGGAGTCCAAGAGCGGCTTGATGAACATGACGGAAGTATGCTGGTTTTCCCGTAAATCGGGAGCCATGCTCAGGAAAGTCTGTTCCTTCTCGACGCCAGAAATCAGGAGTATCGCTCGTGTAGGAGTATGTGCCTTCAAAGGTTGCAATACGATCCTCATCACTACCGATAAGGTAGGCGGCACCACCTGCAGCTGCAGCGTATTCCAAGGCATCACCTGGTTTGGCTTGAGCTGTATCAGCTCCAATAGCTAGTCCAATGTCGATTTCTCCAGATTTTACCAGACCGATACAAACTTGAATCGCAGCTGTTCCTGCTTTACATGCAAAGGCAAGATCTGCGCACTGAAGGCTATTAGGGGCATTAATTGCCTCAGCAACTACAGTGCCAGTGGGTTTGGTGGCATAAACGTGTGACTCAGAACCCACATAAACAGCACCAATGCGGTTTGGATCTATTTGTGCACATTTCAAGGCGTTGCGTGCAGCTTCCACAGATATCGTAGTTGTATCTTCATCAATTCCTGGCACACTCTTTTCCACTAGACTCAAACTATCGCTGATATCCTTACCATTTTTGCCCCAAACTCGAGCAATTTCTTCTACAGTTATACGAAATCTGGGAATGTATCCACCATATCCAATGATGCCAACTTCTTTCATGTTCGGCAGGCGACTCCTTTTCATCAATTCTGCTTGGTATCCCCAAAACGCCATTGCTGAGTTTTTGAATCTTTTGCTTTGCTTTTTTGATACATTCGTTAATTAGCTAGGACACTTGAGGAATGGCGATTATAACGAATCCACCCACTTCTCTTATATTAGGCTATGCAAAGGCTGCTTTTACCTTACGGCCAATTTCCTGTCCATACTCAAAGCAACGCTTAAGGTCATCCTTGGAGGGGCGGAACCGAATATCCAGTGGTTCAAGTACTTCTCCGAATTTCATATCACGGAGTTGTTGGGTTAGAACACGTGTTGCTCCTCCACCCCAGCCATATGATCCGAATGCGGCACCAATTTTGTTGGTAGGTCGGAGATGTTTAAGATATGGCATGAATGCTGCTGTTGGATAATATGGGTCAATATTGTATGTCATTGCTCCAACAGCGATGGCTTTGGCTTCCATTGCTGCTCCTTGCACTCGACTGTGCTGCTCCTTCTCTAGGTCAAATATTTCTGCGGGTATGCCAATACTACTGATTCCTTCACGAATTGCATAAGCCATTTTCTTTGTACTCTTCCAAACTGTGGAATAGATAACAATAGCTTGTGGTTTTTCTGGGCTGCTGGACCATTTTCTATAAATTTCGACAATGTGTCCAATATCCTTTCTCCAAATTGGTCCATGAGATGGAGCAATTATCTTAATGGGAACATCTTTTGTTTTCTCAAGAGCTTTGAGAACTGAACTTGCATTCCAGCGGACAATGTAGCTGTAATAGGAACGTAGTGGTTCATACCAGTCTTTAATCTCATCAGCAAAACGATAGGGTGTAGCAATTTGCATACCGAATGCATCGTTGCTGAACAGGATTTGGTCCTCCACCAGATAGCTTACCATAGAATCTGGCCAGTGAACCATGGGAATCTGTACAAATTGTAGCGTTCGTTTGCCCAGACTAATTGTTCCTCCATCTTCAACAATCTCTATCGGGAATTTTGCTTCCGGATAACTTAGCTTGAGAAATTCTTCGCCATGTTTTGACGTAATTATTTTTGCCTTTGGTGCTGCTTCTAGTATAGCTGAATAGGCGGTTGAATGATCCGGTTCTGTATGATTACAGATAATGTAGTCTAGTTTTGCTGGGTCAACGATTGTACTGATACGGTCAAGGAGTTCATGATAAAAGTCTGGGGCGACGGTATCAATCAAAGTGATTTTTTTATCTATAATAAGATAGGAATTGTAGGTACCTCCATTTGGAGCCCACAATCCATGAAAATCTCGAAGCGTCCAGTCGATGGCGCCAACCCAATACACATTCTCTGCTAATTGAACCCTTTCAGTTGTCATAAGCTACACCTTTTATTCCTTGAAATTATGCTGCATACTTTTTCGTATCTCCTTAACTGTTTTTCATTTGTATAACTGTTGTAGAATAGTCATTTTTTTTGTCCATTAACGTTGGGGAAAGTATGTGATTCACACAAGAACGAGTAAAATAGGAAATTCTGAAAAGCCTGTAGATTAAAGAGCTGTTGCATTCGGTAGTGTATTCTACAATGGTTCTTAAAATTGGTATACATATTCCGCTTGAATTCTTCACCTCTGCTGAAGCTGTTAATTGTGCTCAGATAGCTGAAGCTGCAGGTTTGGATCATGTTGTTGTGAATGATCATCTGCTTCTTCCTTGGACGTCCAAAGTTACAGAAGCTTGGACAACTTTGGCTGCAATTGGAGAAGCGACTCAGAAAATCCGCGTTGGAACCTGTGTTACTCCATTGCCACTGCGGCATCCCTTCTTGATTGCAAAAATGGCTGCTTCTATTGATCAATTAACTGGTGGGCGGCTTATTTTTGGTGTTGGAGCTGGTTGGCTAGCTGAAGAATTTGGTAGGCTGGGAGTTCCATTTCTGCAACATGGAGCTCGGCTCAAACAGATGGAGGAAGCTCTTCAATTCATTTGTGCAATGTGGCAGGAATCAAAGGTAACTTTCAGTGGACGCTATTATCAAGCTGAGAATGTTGTATTGGAACCGAAGCCAGTGCAATCACCGCATCCGCCTATTTATTTTGGTGGAGGCTCATCAGCAATACTCAAAATGACGGCGCAATATGGAAACGGGTGGATGCCCTTTTCTCCAACTCCTCGTGGTATCGAGAAACGTTTGGCTATACTTGAACCACTGCTAAAAGCAAAGAATCGCAAACTAAACGAGATTCAAATACTCCCCAGTATTGTATTCCAATTGGGAACAAGTCAAAAAGATGCTTGGCAAAAACTCCCCACTTATTTGCAGACGGTTAAATTGGATGAGGCATCCTGGATTTTAGGTACTCCTGAAGAATGTGTTAAGCAGATTGGAGCCTATGTGACAGTTGGCGTCACTCACATTGCTCTTCGAATGCTCAATCCGTCATTTGCAAGTGATCAGATTCGTGCAATAGCTGATGAGATTATACCTTCAATGTAGTCTATCCCAAAGTGAAGTCGTTTTGGTGATTAGGACTTTCTATTATGAATTGTACGATAAACTTCAATGCAGACGAGTTTGACTTGGGTATGAGTTTGTTCAGAAATAAGCTTTGATTGCCAGAGTGCATGTAATCCAGAATACAGCAGCGTTTCGATATGAGAGTTGGTGAGCAAGTTATTTTGGGGCATAATCTGATTTATGAAACCGAGGAAATTGGGATCATGATTAAACGCTTCCTCAAGTCGATCTTTCATATAAGTTACAAATTCTGGTTCTAGCTCCGTGATAGGTAGTGTGCGTCTCTTAAGCAGTAGAGTTGAATTCCTCTTTTCAGATGCAACTTGAAGGGGTGGAATGACAATGGTGTGCGTTGATCCATCGAGGCGTTTCAATCCTGCTACATAGATTGGCACATATAATGGTGCATTCTGACTTATTGGAAATGGCGTTTCAGATTCCAATAGGTACTGTTTGAAAGTCTCAAGTTGTCCTTCACTATAACTGATGTGATCTTGGATAAGAGATTCAATTTGGGTTGCATGTCGAGCTAAAGTAGCTAAACGTTCCTTTGTCTGTTGAATTCGGTCATCTCGTTCTCTTTTCATTGCTTCGAGGTGATCTATCTCTTTCTTTTCCAATGCTTCAAAGCGTTGACGAATAATAGATTTTCTATCTTTTTCTTCTTGTGATAATTCACTCAGGGCTTTTTGTGCGAGTTGCACAGTCTTCTTGATTGTTTTTGAATGCGTCTGAAGCTCTGAAGTTAATTTGCTAAATGAGTCTAATGTGCTGACAAGTTTCTCAATGAACTTATTTACAGTTGGGTCCAGGGGACTCTTTTCAGAAATGAGTTTGTTAAGAATCGTTCGTTGTTGGGATACTTGTTTCTCAAGGGGTTTCAAACTTGTCTTGAGTTTCAGAATGAGTTTATGCTCTTGTTCAAGCTTCCAATCATCAATTTTTGCGTTACTCTCTTCTTCCTGTTTGGCAAGTTCGGTGAGTACCTTGTCTATTTCGTTTTTTAATAATGTCTGTTGTGTATCGTAGTGTTCTTCAAGTGTGGTAATTTCTGTGTTTATCCGGTTTGTCCAGTTACTGATAATTTCCCTGAAATCTGTGAGGAATTGAGTCCATTGTGAAGCTGCTTCCTCATGAGTCTGGAAGGCTTCATTTAGGAATTGTTTTGCTTCTTGGATGACTTGATTCTTCGTTAACTGACTGGGAAGTGGGGCTCCAAATTGCCCTTGATAACTAGCTAAATAACTAAGATTTAGCAGAAGTTGTGAAAACTCCTTTGGAATTACATAATTATCATAGGGGGCAGAACGTGCTGCAGTACGCACTTCTTCTGTGAGCTTTTCAAGGACGCCAAGGTACTCACGAGTTGAGTCAACTTTTAGAAGTGCGTTGTACCGGCTCGATGGTGGAACAAAACCACGTAAAATATGAGGTTGAATAAGTCTGAGCCCATCAATGAATAGTATTCGCTTATCTGAACTCTGCTCAACCCAAATTGGCCAAAGAAGTTTAACCAGAAACTCATAGCAACCGTCCTTTACTTGACTATAGCTACCATTGCTCTGCCGGATGTTCTCAAGAAGCAGGTGGACTGCTGCTAGTTCTTGGCCGCTGTCAAGAACACATTCTTTGTTTCCTTCTAGCTCATCAGATCCTTTGGTTTTGAGGTAGGTCTCATTCAAGGTGAATGGGAGTGTGAAGAAGGATTCCCTATTACTCGTCTGTGAGATTTTTGTTATGATATGTTCGATATCCTTTGTGAATTGACTAAAGGTTCTAGCATCTTCGTTTCCTGAGGCGAGAGTTTTACTATATTTAGAAAGAAAACTCTCTTTTATCTCTCCCAGAATTTTTTGAGCGACTTGAGGATCATAATCTTTGTCAGTTGCTATGGTGAAAATAATGTCATCTGCTTGGTGACAGAAGAAACTCACATCACCCATCTTAATTGTTTCAATGCCCCCCTCCCCAA
>JABXGU010000016.1 GCA_016550415.1 archaeon
GGTTGTCCGGTTGGGTGTTGGTCGTATTGATAGTTGGAGTACAGATTGGAAGCTTACAGCTGAATGGTCGAATGTTACAATAGACGATGATTACTTCACCGCATCTAGGAGCATACCGTTATATCAGGGTCATCATTTCTTCTCCATCAGCACTTCCATGGGTGTGGGGGATCATGTTGATACTATAGGTTGTGGTTATAGTCAATCATACGTTTTCGTTGGATATATAACGGAGGCTATCAGTCTCGAACGCTCATACATTGAGGTGTCTGGCTGGTTCCGGCAGGATGATACTTTTTCTCCTAGCCTCCAGCCTGGTCGTCGCCAGATGTTCGTATATGTCTTAGATTCTGATTACTCCATAATTGAATGGGTTCCTGTACTGGAGTGGTATGATGGGACAGGTTGGGTGCATCAAACCATTAGAACTGATGGGTATGAGGATGTTGTTTATCTGGCTGTTGGGCGAAAAGATTCATGGTCTGCGGACTACAAGCTGGAAGCTAATTGGTGTAAACTATCAATACGGATTATAGAAGATTAACTATTCTGCTCATCTTATTTCAAGACTAACTCCATAAGTTCACTTGGCTCTAAAAAAATGATGTTGGCTCCAGTCGGTAAAGAGATGCGATTCGTGTATTCGAATCAGAAGCACGATAGGGAGATGTTTCCAGCTTTCTTCATAGACAGTGATGGGAGATGGAATTCAAGATATTGTGATGAGTAGAAGGAAAGTGAGAAGTAGTTTTGCTTTCAGGGGTGGATTTTTCCTAATTGGAATTACTGCTCTGTGGTTCCTGATTCGAACGATTTTGCACAGCATCAGAGGTTGAAGTCGCCAAGTTGGCTGCTATTTTTGGGGTTTTTGACCTGTATTGGTTATTGGTGGTTTGGTGTTTGTTATGGGTCGGACTGTGCCCACCTACAGGATGCAGCTTCAGAAGGAACAGCAGCGTTGGAACCTGTTCCGTCGGGCTTTGAGAGTTGAGGATCAGGAGGTCTTTGACAGACTCTTTGTCCATGCCCGAACCTATGCGGATGCAGGGTCAATCGCAGCGCGCCCATGTACCTCTGAAGCCTTGTTTATGTCCATGTTAATTGGGCTTGCAAAAGAAATCCAAGAACTTCGTCAAGCTTTGACGATAGCCACAAAGTAAATTGCACTTGGAGTTACTGTGTATTGTTCATGTTTCTTGGTTCAGCTTTCTAACGGGCACCCAACTCATCCAGCATCTTTGTCGCTATTTCCTTGAATGACGCATGATTATCACTTTCGATGAAGCGGAGTAATGGCTGAACGAGTCTCGGATCTTTAAGACGTCTGAGAAGGTTGAGGGACTCCCTTTTGATAAGCTTGTTCTGGTCCCACATCGTAATGAGTAGAGTATCCAACACACGGTCTTCAGCGATAGTTTCCAATTCCTCCATGTATTTGAGCGCGCTAACGCCAGCCAAACGACGTTTCCACTGCTTACTCTTTAGTAGCGCAAGAATCTGGTCAAGAATTTGCGGACCAAGCGCCCCCAGTGCCTTCCCTACCTCCCATTGGATGTCCCTCCCTGCGCCGGGAAGAATATCAACGAGAGGCTTCACTATCTCAGGTCCACCCAACTTAGCCAGAACCCGAATCATCCTGGCTCTTCCCATGGCAGCACCAATGTGCTGACCTCCCCTGCGACTTCCAAGATGAAGAATAATGTGGGGAACTGCCTCTTTGCATTCCAATTTGGCAAGTGATTCAGCTGCCACATAATGCAACCCATGTTCTAGAGACTGAATTAGCGCCTCAACTACTCGTGCATCACCGGGGAAATTTCCCAGGGCTATTCCAGCAAAATGCTTCACAGGACCTGATTCATCATCCAATGCTTGGATAAGCGGAACAATTGCCCGTTTGTCCCCTATCTTACCAAGCGCCACTACTGCCCCTTTTCTAATCGAAGAATTTGGACTTTTCAGCGATTGGATTAGTGCAGGCACAGCAGGGTTACCAATTTTTGCGAGTGCATAGGAAGCAGCCTCAGAGGCTCTTGGTTCATCACTATCCAAAGCTTCAATGAGGAGACCTATGGCACTCGTGTCCCCAAGCCTTCCCAAAGCCTCCATTGCCGCCATTTTCACTACAGGAGAAACATCTGAGTACAGCAAACCGATGAGTGCACTCACGCTCCGTCTTTCTTCCAGCAGCACTACATCTTCGAAGCTCATCCCATGCCCGTCCAATACAAGAATTGTCTAGTAATTCATCTAGGCAATCAGGATATAAAAACTAATCCATAAAAAATCTCCAAACTACACATCCACGAAAGCAGAAATAGAAAAGTAACAAATAAAAAAAGAGGGGAAAGGATGACACCCACCCAAAAAGGCGAATGCCATCACCTACAAACACAAGGCAGATATGCTGTCAACCTATTCCTTACGAATCCTCAACCTAGGATTGAGAATCTCATCAACAGCATAACCCACCAAAGTAAACGACAAAGCCACCAACACAATACACAACCCCGGAAAAAGGACGTACCACCAGCATCCTCTTGTGTATGATCCACTGGTTGATGCGTGGTAGAGCATTCTGCCCCAGCTTACGTCGTTGGGGTCTGTTAGGTTTAGGAAGCTTAGTCCTGCTTCTGATAGGATTGCGCCTGCGACTCCGAGGGTGATTTGGGAGAAGAGTAGGGGTGTGACGTTGGGTAGTATGTGTCTGAATATGATGTAGATGTCGCTGCCTCCGATGGCGCGGGCTGCTTCGACGTATGCTTTGGCTCGTTCGGCGAAGACTTGGGAGCGTATTATGCGTGCTGTTCCTGTCCATCCGACGAGTGCTATTACCAGGACTATGTTGTACCATCCTGGGGATAGTATTGCCGCGAGTACTATCATTAGTGGCAGTCCTGGGATGACGAGGAAGAAGTCTGTTACTCGCATGAGGATTTCGTCGATTATTCCGCCGAAGTATCCTGAGATTAGTCCGACGATTAGTCCGACGAAGGTTGATATTGCGGCTGCTGTGAGGCCGATTAGCATTGCTATGCGGGAGCCCCATATGAGCTGGGATAGTAGGTCTTCTCCGAATTCTCCTGAGCCGAGTGCGCCGTAGAAGCGTCCTTGGATTTCCATTTGGCAGTCGTCGAAGTATACGGTGAAGCTTGGTGTGTCTTCGGGTGTTGGGTCGATGACTTGGATTTTCCAGTGGGGCCATAGTAGGCCGCCTGCCCCGAAGGTGTCTATTATTTGTTTGATTTTCATTGGTTGCCCGGGTGATTCTGTCCAGTCTTTGTCTGCGTTGATGTCTGTTCCTATTAGGATGCCAATTGTTTCTCCTGTGTTCGCTGTGTATAGTTCTTGGTTTACGTTGACGACGGCGTCGCCTGGGTCACCGTTTACTACGACTCGGTAGTGGTATCTGATGTAGGCTTTTTCGGGCTGATCATATATGTCCCATGCGAAGCTTTGAGTAATCCATGCTGTGCAATTGATTGGATTGACGGTGGGGTCATTGTTTGTGTATGTTATTGAAAAGGATCCGGGTCCGCTTCCTAATACAGCTCCAGTGGTTGGATCAGTTAGTGTGCTTCCTTCAGATGCACTGAATGAACCAACCATGAAGGGGTTGTCGGAGGTGTCGGTGAAGGAGGCGCTAATTGTAACTTGGATGTCGTCGAAACGGAATAGAATTATTGGTGTGTCGGTGGGTATGGGGTCGTGGAAGGTGATGTGCATGCCCAGAGTCATGGTGTCGTTGGTTGTGAATATTGTGCTGATTTCTCCAGTGGTCATTTCTGTTGAGCGGAATCTCCAGTCTTGGTCAGATGCTGTGTCATAAGTTCTTGTGTAGAGGACTACCGGAGTTAGGGTTGAGTTGCTCATTTCGATGCTGAAGATGGCTTCGGCGTCACCGAGTTCTATGTTGGTACAATCAAATATGACAGTCATGGCGTATCGGACTGTTACAGAATAGGGATATTGATCGACGAATCCGGCAGGATATTTGCTTGCGTTGAAGAAGTAGCTATATTCAAGAAAGGCTTCGGTGTCGCCGTATCCGACTCCTGTGCTTGTGTCATTGAATTGTATCTCGTAACATCCAGGTCCACTGCCTCCATCTGCTTCTGGAGCGCCAGTTGTACTCCTATATACGCCATTTGCTACGGCAAATCCTCCTCCTGCATCTGTATAGGTCCAGCCACTGGCGTTAGTATCAAAATTGGGGTTCCCTATTACTATGTATCCTTCTCCGATGAGGTTCTCTTGGTAGATCCATGGGGTTGAATTGGTTGTGAAGCCGGGATTAACCATTGGGTCTATTACTGTGAATCCGCCAGGGTCCAAGCCTATTAGCCATGTTGGGGCAGCGAGGGGAGGAGCAAGGTTGTTTAGAAGTGGGTTGGGCAAGGGTATGAATGGAGCCACTATTGCCATTATGATGAAGAATAAGATGATAAAAATACCTGTCAAACCCATCTTGCTTTTTCGATATTGTTTCCAGAATCCTGAAAGTCGTATTCGATAATCGTGCCATCTAACCATTTTTTTCACCATTCATTTCTATTTAGTCGTAGCGGACTCGGGGGTCAAGGAAGCCGTAGAGCATGTCTGCGATGAAGTTAGCGATGATAACAGTCAGAGCCATTATGTAGAATATGGCTTGTAACACGGGATAGTTCTGTAGCGTCACAGATTCAAAGATGAGCCTTCCAAGCCCGTACCAGTTGAAAACCGTTTCGGTCAGCGTTGCTCCTGTAATCAGGAAACCAAAAGTGAGGGCAATCATGGTAACTAGCGGTAGGATTGCGTTTCGCATAGCATGTTTGAATAATACTGTTCGTTCATCCACTCCCTTGGCTCGAGCGGTGACAATGTAGTCCTCGGTTAATACGTCGATGAGGTTGTTCCGCATAACCAACATGTAGCCACCATAGGAAACCAAGGCTAGAGTAAAGGAAGGAAGGGCCAGGTGCCATCCAATGTCAAGGACCCTTAGCAGAGGATCTGTTGGAGGCGGCCGGCTCATGGTTCCGCCCATGGGGAAGAGGCTGAAGCCAAACCAGAGCTGCCAGTAAAAACCGAATAGTAGTATAAACATCATTCCCAGCCAGAAGGTTGGAATTGAGTAGAAGGTTAGGGCGGTGGTAACCATACCCATGTCAAATTTTCCTCCTCTCTTTGAAGCAGCCCAAATACCTGTGATGACGCCTATGATTATTGTCAGGATGGCCGCTGTTCCCATGAGAAGAAGAGTGTTGGGAAGACGGGCAGAAATGGACTCAATAACGGGACGATAACCCTCTGTAAATGAGAGTCCAAAATTGAAAGTGAACATATTGACAACATACTGTCCAAACTGGATGATTAAGGGTTGATCAAGTCCCCACATCCTTTCAAGAAATGCTGCCAATTCTGCGGATTGATATGATAATTCAGGTGCAATCACAATGGCGACGGGGTTTCCGGGCATTATACGAAAAACAAAGAAGTTGAAAGTTATTGCACCAAAAATAAGGATGATACTGTTGATTATTCGTCGGACGATAAATTCTCGTAAACCCAAGGATTTTACCTCCAAGGATACTCTAGAGCGAGAGAACGAGTTAGGGTTATTCAAATTGTTTAAAAACTTTACTTATGGTGCAAGTCATTTTTTGACTTTGAATATCTTTGTTAGAACATCTAGCCAACTCAATGAATGAATATGCTGGCTTTAAAATAGCCCACGATAAAGTGCTTAAACGTATAGTGTGAAAACCACTACAGGATCTTTGCTAGAGAATAGTCACAATTTGTGACCCCATTTTGTGAGCCCATTTTATATAACAAGCTGGAGTCTTTTTTCAATAGTTTGAATCAGCTCAAATGGTGGCTAGAATGACAGAATCGTTGAAACTTGAACGAAAAGAACAAGTTCAGCTGGGTCAGGTCAATGGCGACAAGGCAGGATTTGAGTCCAATATTGATCCTTTGAGCATTCACGCTCTGGAGAGGGTTCTAGGGACTTTGCAGTTAGAGGAAAGTTTTAGAAGGAGATATTTGTTCTCTGCGAGTACCGCTAAGGTGGCTTAAAAACGATGCAAAAACCTGTATCAACAAATAATTCGCCCTATCGCTATCGAAAGGTAGCCATTACGATATTTGTAATTGGCGTAGTTCTAAGTGGAGCTGGCATCGTGATTATATCAACAGATTTTGTTCAAGTTTATAATACGATTAACCACTTTATCCCACACATAACAAACGTGCAAAAAGCCGATCTAGGCGGAGACGATAGAAGAATCAATGTGATACTAAATGTGGAGAACTCTGGTACTAGAAGTATTTTCATCGAAGAGTACGGATTAATCCTTTATTTGAATGGCGAATATGTTATTAGCATACTTAGCTTTCCTGATAGAACTCTGGAACCGAGTACAAACGAAACATTACTTCTCACAGCTGATGTGACTAATGCTCTAGTACAGCCAATTTTGGATGCAGAAGGAAGTGGGGAATGGAACTGGGAAATTAGATATCCTATGAGGCTTTACATTTCCTGGCTGTACATCGTTCCTCAGTACTGGGGGACCTGGGAAGGTGTTGAGGAGGTATAAAAATCATGACAGCAGAAAAAGATGAAAAGATTCCATGGCGAGAACGTTTTAGTAAGAAGTTTCAGTTGACCCCAAGACAAAAGGATAGATGGAGGACAGGTCTGCAAGTTCTCGGTTCAATCTTGGGTGGGGGGTTGATGATGTGCTTTTTGAACTTCACAGTTCTTATCCAATTGACTGGGGGTATAACGGTCTTCCTTTTAGCAATCTTGATTGGAATACTCGTTGGGATGGTCAGCCCTGAGATTCATTATGCAGTACTATCAGGGATAACCACAATATTCATGGGCTTAATCATGTTTTCAGCCATCGTCGTTGGTCCCCTCCAGATGCTAGTCACACCACAATTAGGCAATGTATTCATTGTGGTTGCCCTATATAGCACAATATATACAATCCATTTTCAAATTTTTGGAATTCTCTTTGGTAGCTTCATCGGATCAGTAATTGGACCTGAGTGGTATTAGATATAGAATTCACCTTTTTGGAATTCGAACTATTGTCATCACCCAGAATCCAAGAATAATAGCAACGAATAGTCCAATGCCAAAGATTACCTCGCCCAAAAGGAGCAGGATATAGTTAGTTGGGGTAATAACCAGTGAAAGGAACCAGATTATGGCCCCAATAGTGATGAGTAGAACTGGAACTAGAAATACTCGATAATTAATACCCATCAATTGTCGCCATTTTCTATCGGTATTGTGTAATCGTGTCACATTATTTTCTGATACAGAGTTCATCAGTAATCGCCACAATTCTTTGCACTCATCAAAGGCAGAGTAATTCCTACAAAAAAACCTACTGTTTAGAACATAATCTCTCCCAGTCAATTTTGAAGTTGGCTATATGGTTAGGCTGATGAGAATTGCGTTCCAGCAGAAACCCAACCCATAGTAAATAAGGGCAAATGCAAAGATGAGCATCATTATCTTGTATCCCTTTGTCCCCACAAGATGAATGCCCTTTTGAGTGAGCCAAGCAGTGCCTGTGAGCCAAGCATAATCCATCCAGATATGGGCAAGAAACATGATTAGCACACCAACCAAGGCCGCTATGAGAAGTGCATCAATGATAAGTTTTGCACCTGCAGTTAGCCACCAAATGAGGAAGTAAGGGTTTAGCCCAGTGAATATGAGCCCAGCTAGTAAGGGGTGCCTGGAGGATTTCACTCGAAGAGAAGGGTCCAGCGCTGTTTCTTCCTTTTTTGGCCAGATGTCACGAATTTGTATACCTGAAAAAATAATTAGGATAATCCCACCTACTGCAGCCGTTATGAGTTGGAGTAGCAGGTTGTTTATGAAGAAATTGAGCCCAATGGAAATAAGCAAGATTAAGGGTAGCTCAATGAAGGTGTGACCAATGGAAAGCCATACTCCACCTTTCCACCCCCACCGATGAGCGTTTGACAGATTCGTAAAGAAAAGGGGACCGGGAGCCAAGGCACCACTCATTGTGATTAGAACAA
>JABXGU010000155.1 GCA_016550415.1 archaeon
CTGACCTGTAAGCATCAACCAGCTTCCACCCCAGAAGGTAACCAGTTACTGGTATCCTGGATGAATTCTGAATCTTCCTTCGGAAAGGCCCATCACCGACAAGAACAATCCTTACACCATGGTTTTCCAGTTTTTGGTCTATGTCCAATAGAACTGATAAATTCTTCTCAAGAGCAATTCTACCTACATAGATTGCCAGGTGACGCCAACTCCCCAAATATTCATCCCGCAATCGTCCAGCCCTCGAATCGATTAAATCAGGAGGCGAGAAAGTATCAACATCCACCCCACTGCGAATTACTTCTACACAACAATCAGCAAACCTCCGGACTTCATGGACGTACGCTTCTGATTGTACAAGGATTAGAGAACACGAACTATATGCAAGATGATTCATTGATTTAGCGAAGTAGGTGCCCATCAGCCTACCAAAATGACCAAAGGGTAGATAGCGTTCCAAATACACCGAGCAGTATCTTCGAAAATCAGTGTGGTAGTACCCAAGTGATGGCAGTGTATGGTAGTGGGCAAAACGTGCCCCGAGTATACCGAAAGGACCTTGAGTGGCAATATGAACAACATCCATCTTTTCATTATTGAGAAGTCGATCGATTTTGCTAATGGTAAACAATCCGGTTCGGAGTTCACGGTAAAATGGTGGAGCCATCACAATATCTGGGTGAATATATACTAATGTCACATTTGGTAATCTGACTACATGAGTCCTTTTTGAATATGATACAATGCAAAGCTTGAAAGCCTTACTGTGGCCCGTCCATTTTACTAAGGATTTATATATGGTGGAAATTCCGTTGATCTGCTGAAATGTGTCAGTGAAAAGAATTACATTCATTATTCTCACTCAATGAACCAAATCGAGTATGGCGTTTCTTGGCAGCAAAGCAGTCAGTTACTGAGGTGGATTCGAATGTGTTGCAGATGTAAAACCTTGTTCTGCTGCGAAGGTCCGTATGTGTGTTCATCTTGCCAGAAGGCCAAGTATCAGGTGAGTGCAGATATCATTCAAGAGTGGCCTAATTCAGCTCATGGCGGCCCGTCTAGATGTTATCGCTTGTGTGCATTTCAGAATTCAACACTAAGGCACGGCGCTCACCAACCAGGAAGCTGGATTTCTTGGTGAAAGAAAGACCTGAATTACTCCTCTCAAATTCCATCTTAACGCTCACTGAGCTTCATCAGCCGAAAAACCTCCATAAATACGTCTGTCAGCCTTAATATCCCGACAATCTCTACCCCTTTCGTGACAAGCAAAGATTGATGATGACCCATGACCAACAAGTGCATTGCCTCCTCCAAGGAAGCGCTTTCCTCAATGTATTCCGCCTCCGTAGGCGTATACATGAAGGTCTTCACTTTCACCTTAGCAGCTTTTCCAGAGATATCCTTAAGTGGTTTATCCCAAAGACCATGCTCTTCCAGCTTGGACTTCAATAAATCGATGCTAATGTTAAGGCCGGAACGGGACATACTTTCTATGTCCACCTTTTTTGCATATTTTGGTTCCAAAGCCCTCAATACATCCAGCTGGCTTATCTTGCCCACGATCTTTTTGTTTTTATCATACACCAGAACTGCCCTGTGTAGATATTTGTACCTATCCCGGTCAAGGCGTTCTTGGGCTTGTTCCAAGGCCACGACCGCCTCGAACAAAGTAGCCTCCTCAGGAACAGTGGCATATTCCTCTAAAGGCACCATTAAATCTCTTACGGTTGTGATTTTCATACTGAGTCTCCAAAAGTGTTGAAAACTTCATATTTGCCATTATAAAAATTCATAGAAGAGACTTTAACCTGTCCACTGGAATCTGAGTCTCGGGGCAGCGGACAAGGCCTGTTGCAACGACCCGTAGACCTCAATTTAAGGATTTCCCACTCCTTCTTTTAGATTAACCATGTGAAGCTGGCAGCTTGCGCTGCCATAGTTACAATAACTTGATGCTGTCAGAGAAAGAACGGTTTCAACACAGAACTTAGTGCGGAGATGGAAAAGCCATCATTGTTTGTTTATTAGAAATTCACTTCCATTTGTAGGCAGAGATTTATCCCCTGATTTATCGCGAGCGGTTTAGAAA
>JABXGU010000156.1 GCA_016550415.1 archaeon
CTGTTTGTCAATGATAAGAATGTCAAGGAATTCACGATAAAGATTGGCAACACCGCGAGGGGACACCTCTATTCCAAGGCCTGTCATCAATTTATCAGCAGGTCCCTTCACCGGTTTGCCTCCCACTATCGGGCTAATCCCTACACATGGTGCAGTAGTTTTAGTTAGGGCTTGGAGTATTCCTGGAATTGATAGAATGGGTCTAATGCTCACAATGGGATTACTTGGACATACGATGATAGCATCTGCTTTCATAATTGCCTCAAGGACACCTGGACTGGGAGTTGCTGATTCAGCGCCATCGAAGACAACATCCCTAACTTTGTCCATAGCTTTCCGTTTTACAAAATACTCCTCAAAATGCATCAACCCAATATCCGTTAAAACTCGAGTAGGCACCCAAGATTCCGTCATGGGCAAAAGTTGACATCGCAGTCCCAATGATTGGCTGATTGCTTTTGTCACCTTCGATAGAGTCAATCCTTGCTGAAGCATTGCTGTTCGTGTAATGTGTGTCCCCAGATCTCTATCACCTAATTGAAACCATGTATCAAAACCAAGTTGTTTCAGCATATTCAAACAATTGAAGGTATCTCCCCGAATCCCCCAACCCTTCTCAGGATCAACAATACCAGCTAGTGTATAGGCTACAATGTCCAAATCCGGAGAAATATACAATCCCATAAAATCAGCCATATCATCGCCAGTATTGACAATAACAGTAACCTTCTCCGGTGGCACAATCTGGACCAAACCTTCCAAGAATCGCGCGGCGCCAACCCCGCCAGCAAGGGCAACAATAGACATCACCATGCCTCCAAAAAACAAGTAATTCTGTCACTCTGTTATTTTTCAAAAATTACAATATCCTCGATGAGGTGACGCTGTGGTGGTTCTGGTGACTCCGCTGGAACACCAATTGTAATTAAGGCCTGAGGTAGAAATTCTTTTGGAAGTTCTAGAATCCCTCTGACCACATCTTGGCAGAAAAGTGGGGCACAACACCAACAACCACCCAAACCCTCCGCATGAATCGCCAAGAGAATGTTTTGAATTGCAGCCGCAACACTCTGAACTCCCAATAGATACTCAACCTGTCGTCGTCTATGATCAGGATATACATCCATTGGCTCCATCGTTAAACAAGCTAGGAGCAGTATTGGTGCGGTTGAAAAACGTTCAATGGAAGCAGCAACGATTTCAGTCACCTCTTTTTGTGAACCTCCATCCAGCTCTAGGTCACGCTGAAACACAGAACCCATAGCTTCTGCTAATTGTCGTTTCTTCTGTGCAGATTTGATAATAACAAAACGCCAAGGTTGGGCGCTGTGAGCTGAAGGTGCCCAAATTCCTCCCTCAATAATTCTGGTCAGCTGCTCACTGCGAATCTTCGCCACTCTATACTTCCTTATACTACGCCTTTCCTTTAGAAATTTGTACAAATCTTGCAAGATATTATTCCTCCAGCACAGAGAATTTTGTGACATTGCCTAATGAATGATATCAATCCCAGATGGATTTGATTAATTTACTTTCACTTTAGGTTTCTCTTCACACCTTATTATGCTGAAAAAGTTGTTCGAGAATTCTTCAATGACTTTGCCTAAAATGAATATCTAGACAAATACTTATGAAGCTCTATTTCCTGTTCTAATACGGCTATAGAAACACCAGAAAAGAAATATTTTCTCAAGTTTTATTGAGAAATCAGATGCAGGTTGTGGTTTAGATGAAATGGAATAAGATTTTTACATTGATATTTATCGTCTCTCTATTGTTGCCAAATTACCTCTTTTTCAATCCATTAGAAATCACTGAAAAC
>JABXGU010000157.1 GCA_016550415.1 archaeon
AATGGAAAACATCGCGCCTTTGCGATAGGAACACGTGGAACATATGATGTAATTAACGAAAGCACTATACCATTCACCACGATTCACAGTGGAATACCTGCCTACAGTTGGATTCTTACACCTAACCCTATGGATATACTTCTCATTGCTTGGCAACTTCCTGCATCTGCAGACATATTCAGCATCTTCGCTTATGCTATGAGTGCCTATCTCCAAGACCTCTATTCTGGACCCTTGGACCTCTATAACCATGCAAGTACTGCCTTCAATGCTGCACCCTTCTGGTATGGCATCGCCTTTCCTGAATACAATGGATATCGAGTGGAACACGATCCAGTCTATACGGCTTACTCAAATATTGGATCATTTACCATACCAACAATACCAACATATTTTGGTTTAGTGATCCTAACAAGTGCAACACTGGTAGGACTAATAGTCCTTGTCTTAGTTGTCATCAGGATAAACGGAAAAGACAAAGGCGTCTAGACTCCATATAGCCTCTTGAAAAAAGGCAGAATTTTCCCTTCCTTAATTTTTCAGCTCTTTTCTACTGAAGTAAGAGTGAATTGAATGTCTTTCAGATTTGACGATATGTATAAAGGTTTAACAGGAGCATGAAAATAAAAAGGCACCATATTAGTGAACTGTGCTTGAACCTCAGTTCCCTCTCGGGTTTGGTGAGGAAGGGCCGAGTAATGACTGATCTTGATTATTTTGTCTCCGCCATTGGTCACCCATTACGACGGCAAATTCTCCAGACCGTCTATGAGAATCCGAAAATTTCATATTCCCAGATTTTGGCTAGAGTCAATATTTCGAGTGGCAAGTTAAATTTCCATCTCCAGAAACTGGACCGTTTTCTAACCCAAGTTGATGGACAATATCGCATTTCTGATAAAGGTTTGATGTTGTTTCGAACCATGGGAATGTTGGAACGTCGACTTAGCGGGAAAGAATATACAAGTCCTAAAATGCCAGGCCTTTTTGTCGGACGGCGATTTTTTGCATTCATTATTGATGTAACAATAATTCTAACAGTTCTCTTTGTAGCTGCTGATCCGACATCCCTTATCATGTCTACTACTTGGTGGTCTCAGGGGTTACCAGTGCCCACATTTCTTATCCGTATCGTGGATATGTTAATTACTTATCCAGAACCCAACGTGGTTCTTATCCGAGCATATATCTTTGCAGTTCTTTGGATGTACTTCACATTGATGGAAGGCTATCGTGGTCAGTCTCTTGGCAAGATGATATTAGGTATCCGAATTGTCGATATGAGTGGTGCGAGGATGACACCCCATGAAGCAGCAGTTCGATCCCTCGCCAAGGTTTTGATTTTACCAATTGACATTATTGTAGGACTCATCAAGTCGAGGAAAGCAGGCTTCTTACGTTTCTTTGGTCAATATACCCGAACATGGGTTCTCCGGATCTAGCTACTCTTCCCTGAAAAATGTCTTTTTAGGTCAAAAACTTTGAAAAGCGCAGTTTTCTAGACTGAAAATTATACTTTTCAGTTTGTTTAAAAGTGTAAATTCAGATGGTTAACCAACAAGCATCAACATATGGATTGGGCTTGAAAATGAATAGAACAATAAAATTGCTAACCGTAGTGTCTCTATGCTTTGCAATGATTCTCAGTCTTTCACCAGCGACAACGAAGGCTTTGCCACCAGCTTCTTGGAATCCTGGTGACGAAGTTGCTGTTTTTGACCACTCATTCAATGAAGAATATTGGACCAACGACTCCGTCAATGTCCAAACAGCAGATGGTACAGATGTGCAGTTCATCGCTAGTTATGTAAATTACTCTGAATCCGTTGGAAGCTTCCAAGCAATGCTCATTTCTCTTGGTATTGTTGAAGCTGCTAATGGCACTCAATCAACACTACCCTACCAGCTCTTTGGACTACACTTTACCACACCTTCAGGTAAGGATGTCTTTATTGGTGCCATTCTAGCCTTTCTTTATGCCTGGAATGACACAAATTCCAATGGTTGGCCAAATAAGGACGAAGACCGTTGGTACCTAATACCATATGGGTATAATGACGGGAATGGTACAGCACCCACTGTACAAGCAGTCACTGCCACAAAATTAGGAACTGGCCATTACCAGTTTGGTATTACCTACAATAACCTTTATGCACGAGTTGTTGACGCAAAAAACCCGCTTGGGTTCTGGTTATCACTCATCTTCCCCATCTTAGAGGTTACTTTTAGTGAATTCACTGTCATTTATGACGTTGAAGTCGATCCTGTGACCGGTGAAATTACTGCTGAAACCTTCTACAGGATTGGACAAGTAGATGAGCTTTTACTCCTTGGCGTGTCAATTCCTGATCCTCAAGATTACTTAAAGGGTATAGGAATTGGCGCTGCTCACTTCGGTGTTGCCTTTACATCAAACTACTACGTACAACAAGGGACTACTACTCCAACAAATGCGACTAACTGGTTCCTACACAATGTTACAACTGATGCCCTAGGACGAGAACGTGCCTTCGCAGTTGGTGTCCGAGGTACATATGATCAAATGAATGAGAGCACGCCCACAGTGACCACAATCCAAAGCGGCCTTCCTGCCTATAACTGGGTCTTACAACCCAACGCCACAGACCTCGTGCTCGTTGCTTGGCAATTGCCCTTCTCCGCAGACCTCTTCAGTGTCTTTGGCTATGCCATGAGTCCATATCTGCAGAGCCTTTACACAGGTCCCCTCGACGTGTATAACCATGCAGCTGGCGCGTTCGGTGCAGCTGCCTTCTGGTATGGAGTAGCCTTCAGCGAATGCGAAGGGTACCGCATTGAACACGACCCAGTCTACACTGCTTATTCGAACATTGGGCAGGCAACAACACCACCAGCTATCCCCGGCTTCCCATTCGAAGCTATCTTTGTGGGTGTCATAACCAGCTTACTAGCGGTCTTCCTTGTTCGCCGACGAAGAAGACACTAAATATGCCACAGTAAAATAACAATCTCTAAACCCGCTCGACTGCTTCAATAGTCGAGCGGCGCTTTTCCTTTTTTTCTCTCAGCTTCGCTAGCTGAAATGGTATTATGGTTTCTAAGCCTGATAATCCAAAAAGATTTTTTATAAAATAATTATTTACATTTTTTTATGCCAATTCGCGAGATAATTGAAATCGATGAGAACAAGTGTGACGGATGTAGTTTATGCAAAATCTGGTAAACAGATTCCGCTTCATCACACCGTTATTACAATTCCGGGTCAAACACGTGACTAGCTTTATTATGAATAAAACAGAGAATCTGCACTCGAATGTGTCTTTGCCGGTGTTCTTAGAATATTATAATATTCAATTTAGTCTGAGGGGCGCCCACGATCAAGTTCGTCTACAGCATGTTGCACATCGCTGTAGGGTGGTTCCACACCGGGGTTATCAGTTATCCATTTGTACCGGATAAAGCCTTCAGGGCTAATTACGAATACGGAACGTTTGGCAGTTGTATATCCTATAAGTCCACCTATGTTTTCTTGTACGATGTCATAGGCGCGGATGACTTTTCGATTAAAATCACTCAGGATTGGAAATAGAAGACGGTTTTGCTCTGCGAAGGCATAATTTGTAAATGGGTCGTTCACGCTAATGGCGATGATTTGGGCGTTCACTTCTTCGAAATTAGCTAGCGAGTCTCGGAGAGTGCAAAGTTCTCGTGTGCAAACTTCAGTGAAGGCACCTGGGAAGAAAACGAGTACGATTGTTTTACCCTTGAACTCAGCTAGGGTTCGCAGCTTGCGTTTTGTATCATATAATTTGAGTGGCGGAGCCGCCATTCCAATTTGGAGACGGGATGACAAGACACTAACCTCCCTTTTGGAAAATGTGAGCAGCTAGATTATCATAAGCCTTTGCCTTTTCCTGCTACCTCGGATTATGAGTAGAATGCAGGCTTTTCCTAAATGCTTTTGAGCGGTCACCCCCGCTTCTAGATTCTGTATCTGATATTTTGAGGATGGTCTTATGCAAAAGCCGAAACTGGGTTTACTTAAGCCAAGTGAACTTGCTCTCTTTGTGGACTATTATGAACTCACAAGTACTAAGGCAGATTTTGATCATAAAAATCAAGCAGTTGTTACGCAGGAATATTTCATTAGACGTTTACCCTTTGGTTCATATCTTGTCTCAGCAGGTCTGGAGCAATTCATAGCTCACGTCCTAACCTTACGATTTGAAGAGAAGGATTTGGGCTGGCTTGAAGCCACCTCTACTCCTGACTTCAGAAATGGGTTCCTTAATTATTTGCTTTCTTTCCAGTTTAGTGGTGACATCTATTCCGTTCCGGAGGGAACAGTGATGTTTCCCAATGAACCTATTCTCAGTGTCACCGGTCCCTGTGTTGAAGTCCAAATCTTTGAGACATATCTGCTCAATGTGATGAATTTCCAGTCCTTAGTAGCAACTAAAACAGCTCGAATGATAGATGTTGCACAGGGTCGTACGGTTGTTGATTTTGGTGCCCGTAGAGCTCATGGTCGAGATGCAGCAATGCTTGCAGCACGTGCATCCTATCTTGCAGGAGCAACAGGAACATCATTAGTCGCAGCAGGAAAAATGTGGAACATCCCATACATTGGGACAATACCGCATTCGTATATCATGAATCGAGATACGGAATTGCAGGCATTTCGAGAATATGCTGAGTCTTTTCCACATAATGCTATTTTGTTGATAGATACATATGATACATTGGAAGGTGTTCGCAACGCCATAATTGTAGGCAGTGAACTTCAGGAACAAGGATTTTCACTAAAGGGTATTCGCTTGGATAGTGGGGACCTCCTTTCCCTAAGTAAAAAGTCCCGCAGTATTCTTGACAAGGCAGGATTCCAAGACACTAAGATTTTCGTAAGCAGCGATCTCGATGAATACAGAATTCAAGAGTTACTAGCCGCAGGTGCCCCAATTGATGGTTTTGGAGTAGGCACCCGATTGGTAACAGGAGCAAACTTCAACCCATTGACTAGAGAGGGCGGACCATCTGCCATAAATGGAGTATTCAAGTTAGTAGAGCGCATAGATTCCCATGGTAAAGTGATACCGAAAACAAAACTG
>JABXGU010000158.1 GCA_016550415.1 archaeon
GTAGGGTTACAGAAACAAACCATCGACATTGTGCAGGCTGAAATAGCAGTACATGAACAGCTACTATAAACAAACTAGCTACTGCCATTCCAGCATCTCTTTGTTATTCAATTCTGCTAATTTTTCCTCTTCCAAGCTGAAGAAACACAATCCCCAGCAGCCAAATCACCCCACTTTGCAGCAGCAAGGTGTTGACAAAACCTAAGTTTAGAACAATCAGAGAACCAATGAAAATCCCTAAAGAAGCAAACATGGCTACTTGAGCGTTTATCATCAACCCCATCATCTGTGAGCGAGCATTTTCAGAGAATTCTGGATTAAATAGAGAGAGACCGAGAGCTAAAGTCACGTTCGCTGCAACAAGCTGCGCCATGAATCCGGTGTAAGCCAACAACGAAACAATTGTGATTTGAGGAATCAATATCAATGAAACTGCTGTAATCGCCGCGCCAATCGGAACTGCCACAAGCCAACCCTGCAGCAGCCTCGCCTTGACAAACCTTCCAATCCCTGAAGGAGCCTTCTTATATATGAAGAGGCTCTCCTTTCCTCCCCCCGTCACTGTGCCAACCACTAACACTGCAAGGAAAGAGAACAAAAACAAGCCCATTAAAAGGGCAGCTTCTGGGTCCTCAAACCCGCCACCAAAGAAGATGTTTACCAAAGCAATCAGACCCACGATATAAGCGATTCTCGACAGGTTTTCGAGCCTTCGACCATAATCCTTGAAGACCGATACAAGGAGGGCGCCGAAAGACCTGCCTCCTCCGAGATACCTAATTGTCCTGTAGAAGAATCCGTCCGGTTTAGCCCTAGAAGCTATAAAAGTGGTTGGTTCAATGCTGTAGGCACGACTAGCCACTTTTGTGCCAAGCCATAGCACCGCCACAAAGAAAACTACGAGACCTCCGAAACGAGATAGCGTCTCGAAACCAACTGCGCCAATGTTGCCGGGGTTCGCTGCAAAGTTGGTGATAACTTCAGCTCCCCAAGAGCTGGGCAACAGGCTTAGAATTGTCCTAACCAGTCCGCTTGCCCCGGGATCAGCTAGGGCTTCAAGCAAGCCTCCCCCCATAATCGCATACATCACAGCAATCATGGGTAAAGCAAGGACAAGGGAGAGGGCTCTTCCAATATCTCTTCCTCGGGCAGATTTTGCAAATCTTGTACGCACCAAGGCGGCAATCACTGTGCCAATCCATATGGCTGAAAGAAAGGTGACTACGAAAATCATGACAATTATCAACATCTGAACTATGTCCAGTCCTAATGGAGTTAGAGCAGCCGTGAAAAAGCCAGCTATCACAGTTATGGCGATGGCGTAGAACGGCATCACCCCCAAAAACTCTCCCAACAGAACATCACTCGGCTTTATGGGAGCTGCCAAGAAGATTTCTACCTGCCCTGCTTGCATCCCCTGTAATGTATAGGTGATTGGGAGGATTATGAGATAGAAAAAGATCATGAACATTAAGATTGGCACCATTGCCACAGCAACTTGGGAGAGGAAGAAAGCGACAAAGTCGTCGATGAAAAAACTAACGAATGCCGGCGCAATGAATGCCACATAAACCGCCAACAGTCCAATTACTATGTAGGGAAAGAAGGGTTTTATCTTTCGTATCTTGTTTATGCGAATGCGGTATTCGTTCCGCGCAATCACAAGCCACTTAGGAAGCGGCACCCTTCTGTTTCCTCCACGCCAAAAGTTCCTTTTCTTCAACTCCACCCGTTAATGCAATAAAGGCGTCTTCTAGGGTCTTCGTCTCTGTTTCAGCGATTATTTCGTCTATTGTGCCTGCAGCAACGAGCTTGCCTTGGTTGATTATTCCGATGCGGTCGCACAGCTCCTCCACAACAGGAAGAATGTGACTGCAAATGAAGATGGTCTTTCCTGCAGTATCAGCTAATGATTTGATCAGATCTTTAACCATTAGGGCAGCACGGGGGTCCAACGTGGAGGTTGGTTCGTCGAGGAAGAGAATAGGCGGGTCATGGATAAGAGCTGCTGCAATCAAAACTTTCTGTTTCATGCCGCGACTGTAGCCCTCAAGGAGGTAATCGCTTCTGTCATGGAGACTAAATAACTTGAGCAAATCCTCAATTCTTCTCGGCAATATCTCATTGGAGACATCGTAGAGGGCGCCCATAAACTCCAGAAACTCGTAGGCACTTAACTTCTCATATAATCCCGGGGACTCAGCAAGCAAACCCGTAACCCGCTTTACCTCCCTTTCATCTTTGAGAATATCATAGCCGTTCACGGTAGCTGTTCCGCTCGTCGGCTTTATTATACAATTCAAGAGTCGAACAGTTGTGGTTTTTCCCGCTCCGTTTGGACCGAGCAAACCGAAGGTTTCTCCCTCGTAAACTTCTAGGTCAAGCTCGTCAACAGCCCTTATATTGTTGCCATAATGCTTAGACAACTTGTCCGTACGAATTACAGCCTTCATTAGTCTCGCCTTCATTCCATCTAAGCATTGCTTCTTTAAATCATTTCACGACCTGCATGCATAAAAGTAATATCAATTCACTGCTTAGAGTGTGCGTGGGGGTGTTAGATATTTTTGATTTAGTTGTTATTGGGGGAGGAGTCGCAGGAATAGCTGCTGCCATGAGAGCAGCAAAAAGCGGTATGAAGGTAGCATTAGTTGAGAAAAAGGTTGTTGGTGGAGTACATGTTAATTGGGGTGGTATCCCAACAAAAGCATTGATTTCAGCTGCTGAAATATCTAAGAAAGTCAGATATGGAAA
>JABXGU010000159.1 GCA_016550415.1 archaeon
AGAGGTCGAGAACAAGTTGGTCAGTTCTGTAGATATCCTCAGGTTCCCCAGATAAAGCCACCCATCGGAATGGTCCCCGTCCTTCACAGAATAGGGGCCGTACATAGGCTTCTACGAATCCAGGATATTTCCATCGATTCTCTTTTTCATTCCAAGCAATTGAGCTTGTATGTTGTCGCAGATTATTCCCGTAATCAAAAGCTACTGTACCCTTTTTCTGTAATTGCAGAATAGCTTTCACGTGGTGTAGCATTGATTCCTTCGAATGGCGGATATACTCCTCAGGGTCCTTTTCCCGAAGTTGGTCGGCTTCTTCTTTGCTGTAACCTGCTGGGTAGTAACCGGTTAATGGATCATGGGCTGCAGTCTGGTCAGTCACTACATCCACCTTGATTCCTCGGTTCACTATCTCGGGATGTGTTTCAGCTGTGTTTCCAATCAGGCCAATAGACCGTGGTATTTGATTTTCTAAAGCTTCGTTGGCGAGGGCAAGAGCTTCATCAAGACTATCTGTTTTGAGTTCACAATATCCTGCGCGCATTCGCTTCTCAATTGCGGCTTCGTCAATATCGACAGCGATAACGACGCCTTCATTGAAAGTAACTGCCAACGGTTGTGCTCCACCCATGGCACCAACGCCCCCAGTGAGGGTGAGTTTCCCTTTCAAGGTTCCATTGAAGTGCCTGTCAGCAACTGCTGCAAATGTTTCAAAAGTTCCCTGGAGAATACCCTGCGTGGCGATATATATCCATGAACCCGCTGTCATTTGACCGAACATCGTCAAGCCTTTCTTGTATAATGTGTGGAAGTTTTCTTCTGTAGCCCAAAACGGAACAATCAAAGAATTGGCAATCAAGGCACGAGGTGCATCTGTATGCGTCTTAAATACTGCTACAGGTTTTCCGGATTGAATTAGCATGGTTTCATCCGGTTCTAAGGCTAATAGGGTTTCAACAATTTTATCAAAAGCTTCCCAGTTCCGTGCAGCCTGTCCAGTTCCTCCATACACAATAAGTCTTTGCCAATCCTTGGCAACATCCGGGTCCAAATTGTTTTGGAGCATGCGGAGGATGGCTTCAATTTGCCAGTTCTTGCAATGCAGCTTAGTGCCTCGGTAGGCTCGAATCGGTTCACGCTTCATTGATTTCCTTCCTGAACCTCATTTCTACCGGAGCTTTATTGTTGGAGTCTATAAGTGATTTTCTCTAATCCATAACCATCTGTCTGAAGGATTAACTGGGACAAATACAACCCTATTTAAGGCTGTATTTCAGATGTCCAAATGGAGATCTCAGCTAATGGCAGAGGAGTTAATCTTTCGACTCAGTGGACTCTTTCTTTTTTTAATTTTCATGGGAATCCGTGGATATTATGGACGCAAAGCCCAGCCTGAAGGACAAAAACGAACGCGCCAGAAACGATGGGCCAATCAGGTCAAATATGAAAGTAAGATCTTGGTTATCCTTCGAATTGTTTTAGTATACACGATGATTGTCTTCGTTTTAATTTGGAGCCTATTTCCCATTTTAATTCCAGCTTATACTCAAATTATCTTGGTGAATCTGCCAGTGGTTCGATGGATTGGTGTTGCAATTTGTATTGCGATGATATTGGGAATGATATGGGTGGGGATTCATCTGGGCCGACAAGTTTCTGGCACATTGGAAATCAAAGAAGGTCACACCATGGTTACCAGTGGTCCCTATACATACATCCGGCATCCAATGTACTTGGTCTATTTCATCTTCAACATTGGTTTATTTCTAATAACGCTGAATCTTATTCTTCTGGTTATCGTCTTTTTTGGGCTTTTTGTTATAGCCTCTCGAATGCGCGTAGAAGAAGAAATGATGATAGAGCAGTTTGGTGATCGTTATCGAAAGTATATGGAACAAACGGGGCGGCTATTCCCTCGTGTACGACGGAATAAAGACGTTAGCTCTGAGGATGAATAAGATTCAGAGTGTAGCTGGAATTATTTGGTAGCGTCAAGTTGTTGTTGAAATCCCTGATTCAGCCGTTTAATGTATTCACTTCGAGGGACGATCTCACGGCTAATGATTTCTTGCGTTTTGGAACTAATTTGGTCTTGTTTGACGAATTCTGTGCCTGCCTGCTTCATTGCATCAAAGATATCGTCAACAGGGAGTCCCATTTGTTTGAACATTTGTAATTGCGCCCCTAATGGTCGTAAAAGAGCTCCAGTATAATTTCCATTTAAGTTCTTACAAAAAGCTTGAATGTGGGCGACAAGTGGACTAAAATTATCCAACTCGGTGAATCCTGAGACTGAGACTAAGGCTACCTTCATTGGCTTCTTTCCGAGCCGTGGTGGGTGACGGCAGTGATCGTCGCGAATTTCAAAGAAAGGTTGCACGCGGGGGATTGACCGGTCCAGCACGGCTTTCAATGTGCTGGTCATCCCATCTACGTATACTGGGGTGGCAAGGACGAGGGCATCACTGCTTAACCACTTGTCAAGCACCTCTTTCATGTCATCCTTTTGGACACAGATGCCTGGTGTTTTGATCCAGCAATTGAAACACCCAAGACAGGGTTTTATTTTAAGGTCATGAACATAGATTAAATCGATTTTAGCACCCGCCTCCTTGGCACCTTCTAGGAAGTTATTCAGGACAAGGGCGGTTCCACCACGTGCTTTTCTTGGGCTGCTATTGAGCGCTAATATCTTCATCGTCTATCACATCTATTGGAAGTTTCATAGGAATTCAAACTTATAACCACTCACAAACGAATGGGTGCACAAGAGGTTTTGGATTATGTCACAGTATCGCGTCTGGCATTATTGGTTAATCGTGGTGAGTATATTCATCAAAATCTTTGGATCTGTCATCACCCTTTTTGGTCGACAAAATAAAAAGGTGTGACACATGCTTTCATCGATGAATGTGTGGAGTTGATCTAATTGAAGATGACTCAAGCTGTATCGATTCTCCGGCATGATGAAGCTGGCTCCGAGAAACGAACTGATATCGTTGCTCGTGAGGTCGGTTTACGAATCATTCTACGTGATTCTGGTGCAGAGGATAACTTTGCTTTTGTTCACACACTCCCTATCGATTATGAGTCTTTGATTGTGGGGTTGTTATTTTCTTCTCGGCTAGTTGCCTCCCTTGATGAAATAATTCAGATTCGGATTCGTAACCGATTGGCAACAGTCCAACTATCCGATGTTTCTAACTTTGAGGAGAAACTCGCTGCTATACGCCCAACTGCTCGAATTGTGATGGGGTTGTGTGGTCCTGAGGAGGGGGCTTTGGGAACCTGGCAGGCGTGCGATATTC
>JABXGU010000017.1 GCA_016550415.1 archaeon
ATCATAATCGAACGTCCTGATGTCGTGCTCAGTCTTGAACTTGTCTTCTAAAAGTCTGAATGGACATTTTATATATGAACTATAGAAGCCAGTTTTGAAACGATTTCTTTGCAGAAAAAAGAAGCCTTTTATGTGAGTGCTTGAGGGAATTGGGGACGAGCGTGGTTATGGTTGCTTGTGACGCGTCCCCTTCTTCTTAATGGTGAAGAGGCTCGTGGCACAATTCGGATTATAGTTGTTAGACAGCGACATGACCGGTCTGGGCGGATAGTAACTCTTCTCGATGCGGAAGGTCTTGGCGAAACAAAAATTAGACTTAGGAAGTACCAGTTCTCCTATGATATTGAAGGAATCACAGATGTTGAGGTTAAGGGTGGAGGTTGGATCTTAAGTCCCAGAGAGGAAATGGGTTTCATCCTTGATGCAAAGAATATTGGACCCTGGAAATCGGAAAAGGGTCCTCAAAAACGAGTGGCACTCCATGTACGCTTCAAAGAATCAGGTGTCATTCGGTTGAATGAATCTTGGTTAATCTTCAAAAAACGTCCCATCACGCATCGAATATTAAAGCTCTGGGAAAAACGAATGACCAATGGTGCTGTACGATATTACAGACAAGTTCTTCCTACAGTTATTGATTCATTGTTACATTCATCAGAAAGTCTGATTGATGGAGATCAAATAGAAACAATTCGAACAATGCAGAAAATGATTTTAAGTCAAGCAATTCGCATAGCGGAGTCTCAGCAGGCAATTAGGTTATCGAGTACACAGCTAATTCGGGCTACACAAGAAGTTCTTCAAAAGACAAAGTTGCCCTAAGGGGCTATTCGAAAAGCTTAAGTGTTTATTTTGCACGGCATCCTCACAAATACAATTTGTAATTGAGGGAAAAAAACCACCATGCAGTTTTGTCCGCGTTGTGGAAGTCTGTTGCGTCCGAGTAAGGGCAAGAGAGGTGGGCGTCTCCTCAAATGTTCATGTGGCTATGAATCTCCTGCAAAGGCTACCAAAGGATACCGAGTGAAATTTCCCATAAAACATACTGAACGCGATTATATCGTTGTAGTCGAAGAAGATGAAAAAGAAAAACGTAAGAAACGGGAAATCGATGAGGACGAACGCCAAGAAATGCTGGAGCTAATGCTAGATCATTTCCCTGAGGAATAGCGGCACACCTTATCTGTTCTGCTTCTTAGGCAACTTGCTATTCAACATGTGGTAGTGGTTGTATTAAACATAGAATGGGATTGGTCTGAACCCTTGTTCTTGTGCAGTCTGTTCTCCTCTTTGTGCAGTTTGAGCTAATTCATTGAATTGATTCTTAATCGCTGCACGGTCTCTAACAAGAGGCTGAATGCTAACATCTAAATCCAAAAATCTGTTCACTGTTTTAACAATACTAGCAGCCGACTCAGGATCAGGAGCTTCTGCATTAGCTGTAACCAGAAAGCAATAACCATCGAGTTTCCGGATAAGGCATTCATTCAATATGGCTCCTGCAATTCCTGCAACAATACCCTTTTTGACGCGGGGGACTTCGTACTTTTCAAGTTCTTTAAGGAGATGAGGTTCCGCAGCACCAAAGACCTCTGGTACTCCAGATCTCTGCTTTACTGCCACTCCTTCAAGGCATACAACTTTTTGTACTCCCTGTTTCTCTGCCCAATCTAGAACTTTGCTAGCTATGAAAAAGATAGTTTCTAAAGGCAACAAAATTTCAGATATCACAGCTATGTTCTTTCCATCTTCACTTGCACAGACTCTAAGAGGAAGACGTAGCACGCCACCATAGAACGGAGTAACTGGGGGAATAAGAGGAGATCGAATGGCAGCAATTTCCTTCATTTTCATGCCTTCTATTATACGTCCAGTAGCAATCATGCCAACTAGACCTGGTCCTGGAAAACCAATAATTAGAACTGGATTCTTAGCTAAGGTGACCTTTTCATCTGTTGGAAGAATTTGAATAGGAGGCTCTTCGAATTTTCCTTTAGTTTTTGCTTCTGTCTTTGTCTGCTTTGCTTTTGACATTGTAGTTCACTCACACTATTATTTCATCTGCGAATTCCCATCATCGCTAAATAAGGTTTCTCATGACTCCGCTGATAAATTCCTAGGTTAAACTTCACCTGATATTCATCCAAGCTGTTCTTGCAACCAAGCTTGAATTCGTTCATCTTTTTCACCACATTGTGCACATGTAGCTCGCATCACTCTTACATTGGTAATATTCACTCTAGAGAAAAGTCCACGGCATTTTGGGCACACAAAATGCTTTTCTCCGCAAGCCTCACACTGCCGCACAATTCCATCAGCTGTCCAAGGAATTGAACGTTTCATCCATTCATCTGTGACGCGGCGAAAAATTTTACCACCACATTTCAAACAGCGGTCCGTTGCTTCTGACAAAATCTTCTACTCCTATAATTTGTTACTAGAACTAAGATAATCTACTAATATTGCTTGTGGAAATTCATCTTTATTCAAGCACTTTGATACTTTTTTCAGGCGTAGCTTGTCCAGGTTCGATTGTACCATTTTTCTCCAGAAATGATGAGAAAAGAGATGAACCAGCCAGACGATTACGACGCCGAAGTTCTTCACGTTTACCCGCATTCCAGCCCTTGACATTTTGATAATATCCTGTCACCCTGCTGAACCAATCGATATCTGTGCTGTTACAGCGGGGACATTTATCCAATATTCCGCCTGCAGTGTGGCTACAATTTTTACAGACTGAAAGATCTCGAGTGAAGCTATAATAGCCTAATTGAGTGTTAAGCGCAATTTTTGAGTTCAACTTAGCCAGTGCTTCTGCATTTGGTGTTGTTTCGCCTAAGAAAACATGGAAGATATTACCGCCGCTCAATAATGGGAAGGCTTTCTCTTCAATGGCAATTTTTTGAGCCAGTGAAATCCCTGCTTCATAATGAACCATGAACCCATTAGTATAATATACAGGAACCTGAGTATGTCCTTCTGATTCAAGCTTTTGGTGCCAATTTTTAATATCGCCTTTGATTACTTTTATCGCTTGATTTTGATGATGTAATAAATCAAGTAGAGCGAGACGACTTGCGCAAGATTCTGCGGGTGTTCGTGCAACAGCAAATGGCAGACCTGTTTCTTTAGCAAATTCGTTTCGAATGCTTTCCATCTCTGCAAGTACACGAAGTCCAAATCGTACTGCCTCCCGGTTTTCGTGCAGCTGATATCCAGTATGAAACTGGGCCATCTCATTAACGCCTACAAAACCAATGATTGGCGACATCTTTGAAATGTCAAAAAGGGGTGGCGCTTTCTCACCATTGTCTCTTGGTTGCTGTGTAAGAAAGGGCAACATTCCAAGTTCTATTTGGCGCTCCATAAATTGCTTCTTGATTAGAAGTACCTGCTTAGCCAAATCCATTTGCTCTTTTAATTTTGCCATCAAGTAATCGTCATTTCCATTAG
>JABXGU010000160.1 GCA_016550415.1 archaeon
AACAACCACCATACTGCAACCGCAGACACACTAATGATAACAATCAATGCTAATGCATACCATTTCGTTCGGCTCATTTCCTTTGACACTCTCACAAGTGATGATTTGTGATGCTGCTTAACTATTTTCGCAGCAGGAAACTAACCAAAGCCAACGTTGCCTAACCTTTTAGCCTTTCTGGTTATTTAGTCAGTCAAATTAAGACCAGGATTTCTAATCAATATCTCTAAGGTACTCAAAATGTAACTTTATTCTTTCTTGGTTTTCGTCTCGATTGCTGCAGCTAAATCTACATTAGAATACAAATTGACGCTGAATAGGGTTGCTAGGAGAGAGAACGACGGCGATACAGATAGACGATAGCTACTACAACTACTACAACAACTGCAACACTTGCTCCAGCAAGAATTATCCATAGGGGAATCGGAGGAGGAATCCCATTGGTCGCTAATGGAATTGAGTACACATCACTTGTTGTGGTCTGCTCTGAATAATCAGTAGCAGAAACTTTGAAACGTATCGATGCGGCTTCCTGTCGCAATAGCACGTACATGTATCGACCCTCACTGAATGGAGACATTCCATAAGAAATAAAGGGCCCATCGTCGAGAGAAATTTCAATTCGAGTACTAACGATACCGCTAATGGGATTCGTCCAATTCGCATAGATATAATGAATTTCGCCAGGTACAAAAGAGTCAGGATACTCTACCCCAACCAGAGTGGGTGGCTGGGCATTGCTGGGATAGATGCGAATTGTTTTCCTCTCATCCACAGCCAAATCGATGAGGAAACGAACAAGCCATGCATCAGTACCATTGATTGTTTCAACAACAGGGGCACCAATGGCATTATAGACAGTTCCCCCGCTTAATGGTTTTACAAGGAAGTCCGCAATTTGACCAATAAGGGGTTCATCCTGTTTATTCGTGATGGTCACAAAACCACCAACATCGACATCGTGGAAATACAACGGGTACCGATCACCATACACTAAACTATACGGCGTCGACCAACATTCTGACACCGTCCAATTCCACTTGACGGGAACATAGTTTTCAAACTCAATAACTCGAAAGCCCCACTCATGATGCCCAGGATCACCGGGATCAGTCCATACACCACCTCCGCAAGCAGTAGTTAAAATCCATAAAGTATCATTGACCCTGTCTACCCGATCGTTATGTAAATGCCCTGTTAGGACTACATCTACATCGTAAGTATCGCAAATACGGATAAGTTCGATTGCTTCATCTTCTTCTAAATAGAAATTGTTACCTTCAACATAATAGAGGGGGTGATGGAAACCAAGGATTTTCAGTTGAGCGGTACTAGCTGCCATATCACGTTCAATCCACCCGATTTGTGTGAAATTTAGAATCCCAGAGGCTCCGGAATTAGCTAACACTAAAAAGACATCTGGACCAAAATTTGCTGTATAGTAATCAGGACCAAAAAATGAAGAATAAGTATTGTAGGTGTTTTCTGCTGTTTCATCTTTATCATGGTTGCCAGGACATACGAATGTTGGCACCCGGCTCTGCCTTAAGATCTGAACGAAACGAGTTACGGAATTACTCATCCCATCTTCGGTTAAATCACCAGTGATTACGATGAGATCTGCATTGGCCATTGCAGCTCGATACAATGCAGACAAGAATGCTTTAGATTGCTCAGGCGCGGAAAGGACTAAATGAGTGTCTGTGATGTGGTAGAGTGTGAGATTCGCAGGATACTCGTAACGGACTTGAACAGCATTCCATTCGATAAGTTCTTGGTTGTTGACTCCATCAGTGAGGCTAATTTGTAAGTCATAAAGATCGCGTTCAGCAAAAGTGGGGATTGTAACATTGATTTGCCATTCACTCGTAGTACTGTTCCACAAGGGTGTATCGTAGGTGAGGCTATGTGAACGATACTCACGATATAATGAAAAACTCCAACCCAAAGCGGTAATATTACTGGGTCCTTGAACATGTACCTCAAAAATCGAACCGTTCAGCATAATTGCCGGATGGCTAATAAGAGGCCACTTAATCTTCGCTACTAATCCTTGAGGCTTGGCACTAATATTTACTGAGGTCAAATGATTTTGGGCAAGTGGAGCTTTAACAACTGGTATCTGGCTAGGCAACATCAATACTGAAAAAAGTAGTAGGAGAAAAAGTAGGTATGTTCCAGCCTTATTTGATGACCACCAAGAACTCATGAAAACACTACCCAAAGAAACCAAATATCTCTCCTCCTATTAAGCATTTATCAAATGACGAGAAAATGAGAAGTATAGGCTTCATATATCGTTAATGAATTTGATTCGAGTTGAAGAATAGATTATCCGGAAAAAAATAGAACAATTATCCATGGATTCATAAATTCACTGAAAAACAGCTTTTTGAATTTGAAGCCTTTTCTAATAGGAGCAAGCCTTTAAAGGAGAAACGTTGTAGAAACATCGAACCCATTCGCGGTTGTACACCTAATGGTGGAAAAAAAATTGTCAAGAAATAGGATTATTCTAATTTTCGCACTCTTTCTACTAGTATCTACAGTAGCTGCAATGCCTAGACCTATTGCGGCCCAAGACAGTAAAACGATTGTCATTACCTCAGCTTACGGTATCGGTACAAAATCTATTGCAGAGCTAACGACTTGGCTAGAAGGGCTTGGTCACACAGTGATAGACGCCAACGGAGGGATTAATAGTTCTATCTTAGCAGGAGCGGATGCCCTCATATTTGGATCACCTTATGGTCCAATTGCTGGTATTGATGAACTAAACGCTACGAATGG
>JABXGU010000161.1 GCA_016550415.1 archaeon
GCAAAACCTTGAACTTCTCTATGAAACACCAGAAGAATTACCGGGAGACATTTTACCACCCAAACGACCAGTAAATGTCCTCATCCGTGATGTGATTCGTGAAAAACGAGATATCCTAACTGAATTAGAAGCTAAACAGCTTCTAGAGTATTACAATATTCCAGTTGTGAAGACAAGAAAAGCATCCACTGCTGATGAGGCTGCTGGCATAGCAGCAAGTCTTGGATATCCTGTTGTGTTGAAGATACTATCATCAGATATAACTCACAAATCAGATGCAGGTGGAGTAGTACTAAACATTAATTCGGATACTGAACTCCGAGAAGCCTTTGAAAAAATTATGAAACAAGCCAAGGAATATAATCCGAAGGCAAAAATTCAAGGAGTAACCGTTCAGCCCATGATTAAGCCAAGAGGCACAGAACTTATTATTGGTGGGAAACGGGATCCACTATTTGGACCAGTAATAATGTTTGGTATGGGCGGTGTTGGTGTAGAATTCTTAAAAGATGTTGCAATTGGTCTACCCCCTCTTAACCAAACACTAGCTCGCCGAATCATGGAGGAAACCCGTGTTTATCAAATCCTCAAAAATGGATATCGCAATTTACCTCCTGCGAATCTTGAAGGTCTCGAAGAACTCCTAATTCGTTTTTCACAGATGCTGGTTGATTTTCCCATGCTTAGAGAGGTTGACATTAACCCTCTCTTTGTAGACGACAAAGAAGTCCTAGCACTGGACGCTCGAGTGGTAATAGATCCCCAACGTGTATCAGCACAAATCGTTCCTCATGACGAACTTGTGATTAGTCCCTATCCCAAGAAATATGAATTACTTTGGAAGATGCGTGATGGTAGAACGGTCCTATTTAGACCAATCAAACCTGAAGACGAACCAATGTGGCTAGAAATGTTCCAAAACTTCTCAGAAGAATCCATTCGCTACCGATTCTTCCAAATAATCAAGGACACCCCGCATGAAGTTCGTGTTAGATATTGCAACATTGACTACGACCGTGAACTAGGTGTCGTCGTAGAACTAACAGAAAAAGGGCAGCGGAAAATCCTTGGCGTGGTTCGGCTAATCGAAGAACCAGACGGAAAACGAGGAGAGATAGCCTTCATCGTTGCCGATCCTTGGCAAAGATTAGGTTTGGGCTCCAAGATGATTGACTACATAATTGAGATATGCATCGATAGAGGGCTTGAGTCAATCTATGGCGTAATGCTAACCGACAATTATCCAGCCATCAATCTTATGAAAAAGATGGGTTTCACCATTCGCCGGACTGCTGAAGAAACTGTAGAGGCGAGTCTTGATCTAAAACAAGAACGTGAATGGCGAAACCAACAATGTGCGCCATCAAAATCAACAGACTAAAGGAAAAATAAGCTCCCAATGGCTCATTATCAAACATGAAATTATCTTAGCCAACCAGTTTCAAAAAAGTGAACATAAACTGGCAAAATTGTGGGCATTGTATTTGCTAGATATAAAAAGAAGAAGGGAGGGCTGAGCAACCAAACTCAGCCAAGAATCTGTTCAAAAGCATCTGCATCCAATTGATGAGGCAAAGGAATACCTGTAGCCTCGTTCGCTAAAGGCGTTAAAGCCACCAGGTCATTCCTGTTTAACAGATTCAATTTCCACTTCCGTAAACCAGCTAGCAGTTGCATCATACCGACACGAATACGCTCAAAGTAAGTATAGACGCCAATCGCAGGCTTGGGGATATCCTTGTAACGATTACCCCACTGATGCTTCAATTCAGTTGAGGCGATGAAGAACTTCTCAGGATCATCACCATACCTCTCAGCAAAAGCCTTTGGCAACTTGCCATTTTTAGCTAACTCCATGAAGTAGTCAGACTTCATAGCTGCAGTCAACGGTGACCGAGCAAAAGCAACTGCTTTAAAGAAGGGCGGATTATTATCGAATCCACTCAAGGCAATGGCTTTCACCATCTGACCTTCGTGAATAAAGCCACCAGCAATAGCAATGTCCGGAACATGCTTACCCTTCTTCTTAAGGATTTGAACACCCTTCAACACCTGAGCAGCCAAATGCACAGTCGGAGTGGAAAGCTCATTCATATGGGCCACAGGACTCATGCCTGTTCCACCGCCTGCGCCATCTATTGTGAGCAGGTCAATCTTTGCTTCGGAGGCAACTTTTAGGGTGAATGCCACGGCTGCGGGTCGGTAAGCACCAGTTTTGAGGAAGACGTGTTTTGCGCCTTGTTCTCGGAGCCATTCGATATCTTCAACAACACTCATATTGGGCATACCTACACGAGAGTGACGTTCGAAGCTTGCGAAGGTGCCGGCTTTGAAGGCCTCTGCTACAGTTTTATCTTCGGGGTCGGGAAGTACGATATATCCTCGACTCTTTAGGAGCAGGGCTCGTTCTAGAGTTGTGAGTCGCACTTCGCCTCCAATTGCCTTTGCACCTTGTCCCCATTTACGTTCGATGACATTTACTTCAAGTGTTTTGAGTGCATAGAGGTCAGTGCCAAGGCGTTGGTCTTCTACGTTAGTTTGTACGGCTATGTCACCGTGTTTTCCGTCCCAGTATTCCCTGTAAGATTCTATTCGGAATCGTAGGTCAGGGGATTCTGTGACTTGTTTACCCTTGGGTGTTGTCTTGAATTTGCTGTCGTTATCCATGCCACAGACATTTTCACCCACTACTTGCATTGTTCCAGCGAGGGCTGCTCCCATGGATATGCCTTTCCAGTGATTTTTGGCTACTGCTGTTGATCCAAGTCCAGCTATGAAGACAGGAACTTTCAGGTGTATGCCTCCAGCTACTGTGGAGACATCTACATTGGTGAATAATGCTTTGTCAGAGTCTTCTTCGATTCCTTTGGTACCTTGAAGTGCTGCCATTAGCTGAAAATGTGACCAGTCGAGACCAAAATCCTTGTTGGCTGAGGCAGTGCTTTGGCCAAATTGTTCTGGTTCTGGATATAGAACCTCATGCCCACGAAATGCAGACTTGCTTATCATACAAAGTTGTGGGCAATCCCTGATGCAGATTGGACACATGCCACTGACCGGATTGGGGTCAGTAACGCGGATCCGTGTGCCATCTGTGCTACGTGCGTTTGTTCGACTATCATCCATCTCATTTAACCTCAAATTCACATTTTTTGTGAGTGTTCACGGGTTTGTGAGCGTTTTCCGTTGGGTGAGGTAGTAGCTAAAAAGAGTTTGGTCGTTTTGTTTTTGTAAGGAAATGCCTTACTCCACTCAAGATTAATCGAGACATCTAGGCACAGAACCTTTACAGCAATTAAAAAGGAAAATTGCTAATCAATAAATCTGGTATCCTATGCCCATAAGATGGAAAGGCTTAAGCTGATAACTGACAGATATGGTCAGGAGGATTCTAAAAATGTCAGTAGTCAAAGTAATTGAGCTTATTGGTGAATCTGATAAAAGCTGGGAAGATGCAGCCCAAAATGCAGTTGCTACAGCTGCTAGAACTCTGCGGAACATATTCGGTGTGGACATAGTTAGTCAGACTGCAAAAGTTGAAGGCGGCAAAATTAGGCAATATCGAACAACCGTTAAAATCGCCTTCCTCATTGAATCAGTCAAGGAATAGCTTTTTTCCACTATTTTCTTGGCAAGTGAACTAGAAATTTTATTCGTTGCTTTGGGGGATGGTTTTTCCATCCCTCAACTTTTTTATTGCTATTATCTGTTTCGACCACTGATACGACCATCACTCATAGTAAAATGTCGGTCAGCATATTTGATGAGTTCTTGGTCATGCGTGACAACAAGGAAGGTGATTTTCTCACTTTTGTTAAGGTCCCGCATCAACTGCATTATTGTGGCACCAGTCTTAGTATCTAGGTCACCTGTAGGTTCATCTGCAAAGACTACTTTGGGTTTGTATACTAGAGCGCGAGCAATCGCTGTTCTCTGCTGTTCACCGCCAGAAAGTTGACGAGGAAGATGATCCTTTCTCTCAACCATATCGACAGCGCGGATGACCTCCATGGTTTTCGATTCAATTTCCTTATTTGTCAGATTTGTGGGCCATAGTGGCGCAGCCACATTTTCGTAAACGTTGAGTGTGGGAAGCAGATTGAATAATTGAAATACGAAACCCACTTTTTCTTGTCGAATTTTTGGTAGTATGCGTTCATCAATTAATGTGAGGTCCATCTGATCGAGGATGACTCGACCACTGGTTGGACGGTCTAATCCGGATAACACATTAAGGAGAGTTGTTTTTCCGCAGCCACTTTTTCCTTCGATGACGATGAATTCTCCTTCTTTTATGTTTAGCTCGATATTCCGTAGTGCATGTATGATTTCTTTTCCACGTCGATATTCTTTCTGAACATTTTCTGCAACTAGTATATCTGATGGCATCTATTTTTCACATCCTTTCATTTATTCTGGGCGAGTGAGGGCAAGCATTGGGCTAACCCGGAGAATTCGCCAGGTCAATAGTAGAATGCCTGGTACTGGGGATAGCATCACAGTGGCAAATGCAGCCCACATGTAATGCGGCTGAACAACTAGGAACCAGATAGGGTAAATAACTGGTACTTCTTCTGGTCCCGTAATTGGAGTACCCAATGGTGGAAAGCCCACATAGAGTGTGAACCAAAGACCAGAAAAAGCAATGGCTAAGACAGTCAATGAAACTAATGCTGAGAATGTCACGAAGATGACTTCACCGAGAATGAGTTCACGGATATTATGATTGGACCATCCAACACACTTCAGAACAGCAACATCTTCGCGTCTTCCATGTGCTAGCCACCATGAAAATACAATTCCCATAACGGCTCCTGCTCCGAGGCTGTAAACCAAGGTGGTTAAAAGCTCACCTGATGGTTCTAATACGAATGTTCGGGTGAGTTGTGCTATCCACATCATCAAGATGGCGTATGCACTTGTAAACACGATTAAGCGTCGTTTTGTTCGAAAAGACATACGCCAGGCTTTGAAAAAGATACGAAGGGGCATTTTTTTCTCCTCAATTATTTCTCCAAGTTCTAATTTCCTCAACTAACTAGTTTACTGCTTATTGCAGTTTACTTTGTTTGAATTAGCTTTTAACTGCTTTTGCATTTGGGTGGGTCTTATTTTAACCCAAGACGTGTTACGACTCGTGCGGCATATCGACTTACTGCTGTGGCGAGACCTTGAACCATAAGGCAGACAACGATGACTGCGATTGCTACAAGGATAATCGATGGATAAATTGAGTTAAACAGTAAAACTAGGCTCAACAGGTAATATTTCCACAACAGGTAGATAGCATAGCAACCTGCAAGGAAGAAGAAAACTACAGAAAATGCGAACATTGTAAGAATCGTTTTTCCTTCTCTGCTTGTAGTTGCGATTCGACCTATGCCTTTACCGACTACTACGCCCTTAACGCGACCATGGAAACGTATGAATACTCCAATGAATATCATGAAAATGGCAAAGGCAATTGCACCGCCGATGAGGAGAAGGAATGTTATGATATCAGGGGATGTCTTGATTATATCCCAGATGCCAGTTAGGACTAGTATGTATCCAACAATAGAACCAATCAGCACAAGGATTGCCAGCAACTCGACGATAAAGGTTGCTGTAGTTGCTCCTGCGAAAAGTCGATCCAGATTGATTCCGCGTTCACTTTCAGATGATTGTTTGGGCATTTGATAGGTTCCCTCAATTAGCGAGTTGATTAATCAATCAGCTATACTCTTAATTCTCTACAAAAAGCTTATGCTCCTTTTGTGTAAAAACAGATAAAGGCTTAAAGCCAAGCAGGAAACGGTTTGTTCTATAAATTTGGCTTCCAATTTATACCAAGACCATGACTAGGCGGCGAATAAATGATGGATTCAGTGAAGCAACTACAAAAGGAAATTCGCCGTTTGGCTAGTGAACAGGATGCAATTATTCTCGTTCACAATTATCAAACTCCAGAAATCCAAGAGATTGGTGACTATATTGGCGATAGTCTTGGACTCTGTATGCAAGCTCAGAAAGTTGAAAACAACGTAATTCTCTTCTGTGGCGTTAATTTCATGGCAGAAACAGCTGCCATTCTCAATCCATCTAAGAAGGTACTCATCCCTGATACTACAGCAATTTGTCCAATGGCGTCACAACTTCCTGCTGATCTTGTTCGTAAAGCAAAAGAACGGTATCCTGGACTTCCTGTTGTCCTCTATGTGAATACAACGGCAGAAGCAAAGGCAGAAGCAGATGTAATTTGCACCTCAGCCAACCTCTGCCTTGTCCTAAAGCGTCTTAATAGTAAAACCGTAATCTTTGGTCCCGATGGAAACATGGCAGATTATGCCCGAAACATATGCAAACAAGAAGTCATCTCAATTCCTGATCATGGTTTTTGCCATGTCCACGAAACATTCACCTTTGATCCCTATATCTATCAATTACTAAAAGAACACCCTGAAGCAAAATTGCTAGCTCACCCAGAATGCGATTGGGAAATTCAAGAAAAAGCTGACTTTATCGGGTCCACCGGTCAGATGCTCAAATTTGCACGAGAGAGTTCTGCAAAATCCTTCATCATTGCTACTGAGGTTGACCTAGTTTCTCGGCTTCGCCGCGAAATTCCAAATAAAACCTTTATTCCTGCCCTGAACTACGCTATTTGTCGTTCCATGAAGAAAATAACACTAGCTAAGGTTAAAGCTAGCCTAATAGAAAGTCAATACGTAGTCAAAGTCCCAGAATCAATCGCAAACCGTGCTCGCTGTGCAATACAACGCATGTTAGATCTTACTAGGAACGGCAAAGAGAAATAGGGCGCAAGAGAAGTCTTTTAGAGAGAAAGGATAGCACACGATAACAGAGTGCCAAGGTCTGATAGCGTGTACTTGACGGTGAGAGATAATGACTCAAAATGATGCATCTCACTTTGGAAGTGTTCAATACCTTCAGTTAATAAGCAAACTCTTTGATATGTTAGAAGAGGATGTGGGATATGGGGACATAACCACAGCTGCACTTATTCATCCCGCAATCCAAGCAAAGGCCCGGATATTTTCGAGGCAAAATGGTTTGGTAGCTGGTGTTGAGCTCATAGCTGATTTTCTCTCTGATTTAGGAATCCAAGTGTCAAATCATCAGTCTGATGGTACTCGCATAAAGGTGGGTGAGACCATCTTGGAAGCTCGAGGCTCAGCGGCCACATTTCTCACTGTGGAACGTACAATACTCAATCTGCTTCAACGTATGAGCGGTATTGCAACCTTAACTGCTAAGATGATTGCTATTGCCAAAGGTGTTAATCCGAAGATCCGTATTGCAGCAACTCGGAAAACTGCTCCTTTATTACGAGTTTTTGACAAACTTGCTGTAATTGCAGGTGGTGGTGATCCTCATCGTTGGCGTCTTGATGATGCCGTCTTAATCAAGGATAATCATTTGGCACTTACTGAGGGCATTTCCCAAGCTGTTAGGAGGGCTCGCGAAAAATTGAGTTTCACTTCCTATATAGAAATAGAGGTTAAGTCATTGGAAGAAGCACTTCTTGCAGCTCAAGCAAGTGCTGATGCTATACTTCTTGATAATATGTCACCATCCAAAGTTGCAGCAACTGTTGAAGCTATCCGAGAAATGAAATTACCAAAATCTCCTATCATAGAAGTATCTGGTAACATATCCTTGGAGAATATTGCAGAGTATGCAGCAACCAATGTTGATGTTATCTCTGTTGGCGCGCTAACTCACTCTGTAACTGGACTCGACTTATCCATGGACATTACTCCACTAAAATCTACTTCATCCAAAGGAGGGAGAAATAGGAAATGAAAGCAAGGTATGATTATGAACGCATTGCAAAGAAAATAGAAAATTGGCTACGTAATTACCTAAATCAAAGTGGCAAATCTGGCTTTATCCTTGGCATGTCCGGTGGAGTGGACTCAAGCGTTGTGGCAGTTCTTTGTCGCCTTGTTACTGATGAAACCCTCGGACTCATTCTTCCATGTGGCTACTACATCTCAAAAGACATCTCTGATGCACAATACATCGCAAAAAAGTGCAACATTGAAACTATCGAATATGATCTCACACGTACCTATCAGTCTCTCCTTGAAGTATATGGTGTTCCCCAAACAAGTGCTATTGATATTCCCTTGGCCAATTTGAAGGCTCGCTTACGTATGCTAACATTATATTATGAATCAAATAAGCGGAACCTAATTGTTGTTGGGACAGGGAATCGAACTGAACTTGCTTTTGGCTATTTTACCAAATATGGTGATGGTGGCGTTGATATTCTCCCCATAGGGAATCTTCTCAAATGCGAGGTTCGTGGTCTAGCTCAACACCTTGGTATTCCAGAACATATTATCAGCAAATTACCATCTGCTGGTCTTTGGCTTGGGCAAACTGATGAGGGTGAGCTTGGAGCAACATATGATCAGCTTGACGAACTTGTAGCTGGAGGGACGCCCCAAGGATTATCTTCAAAACAAATAAGTCAACTGCGCCAGCGAATAGCTAGAACACAACATAAGCGAAAACTGCCACCTATCTGCCTCATCTAGCTTTTTCATTGGAGTGGAATCTTCTGAAGCGTATCGTCAGAGCAATTCTTCGATATTTCGAACACAAGGAAACCCACGCATTCCACGTCCACTTTGATGGAAGACTATACTTTGTTTGTGCTCGATGCTCAGGCCTCTATATGGGCATAATTCTGGGTTTTCCACTAGTTTTGATTATATGGATCATAATGCCAGAAATCATGAATCTTGGAGATTTGCTAACTGACCTCCTTTGCCTTTCAATGGCTCTACCTACTGTCATTGATTGGACCACTCAGAGACTGGCACTTCGCCAGAGCACAAATAAAATCCGCTTCGCAACAGCTTTCCTTGCAGGTTTTTCACTTGCATGGTATCTTATTGCGCCAGTGCAAATCCTTCACAAAGTACTCTTTCTCTTTGCTTTCCTTACATTCATTTCGATTTTTAGTTTCGTAGATCGTCGAAAACCAACTCTCACTGAAAACTCCCAAGAAGAGTAGTGCAAATCCTAGGATGTGGAAACCCTCGTTTTGCCAAATTACACAGGAAACAAAAGTAAGAGGTATTTGTGTTCTAAAAAAATGACTAGTGCTTTAGTCCTCAGATTTTATGCGTTTAAGCGCTTGTCGGGCTGCTGCCTGAACATTTTCATCGGGGTCTTGAAGCGCGTCTTCAAGATCCTTAATTGCCTCATGAGGTAAGGACCCAATTCGTGCTAAGGTTCTTATTACTACAAATCGTATTTCAGGTCGTTCCTCACGAAGCACATCTAGCAATGCTGATACTGCGCCTGAACCAATTTTTCCCAGAGCTTCTGCTGCAGCAGAACGAACTTCTACGACTTTTCCTTCATGAACAAACTCTTCCTCATCAAGTAAAAGCTCTATTAGAGGAGTAACTGCTTCTTCTGCATCACTTCCAATATTCCTGATGGCAAATGCTGCTTCTCCTCTAACAACTTCATCACTATCCGAAAGTGCTTCGATTAATTTGTCTAAGATTTCAACTACTGGCGGACCAATAACTGCAATGACGCGAGCTACAGCTCGTCGAAGCTCACTATCATCATGATCTAATAAATCGGCTAGTGCCTCTATTGCATCAGCAGCATCTGCTTTCAAGTGGAGAAGGGCTTCCGCTGCAAAACGGCAAATTACTTCTTCTCCACTTTCAAGTCCACTGATAAGCATGGGCAATGCGTCCAATAGATTTGGATGGTTGCCCACTTGCGCTACAACTTCAAAGGCAGCTCGCTGTATGCTTTCATCTGTGTCTTCTAAATAGGTGATTATGTTTTCCCACATATCCTCGTCTGTGGTAACTAGAGCAAGCGCCTTGCGAATCTGACCCTCTTCAAGCAACCTATGGAGATTCGTCACGCAGCTCTCCTCTGCAAATATCAAATTTAATTATCTCTAGAATTGTACAAGCGTTTAAAAAATATTCCCCGCTTTTGATTAAAATTAGGATTTTTTTGCTATTCAAAGAGGATTTTCCAATCGAATTTGTGGAGTGAAAGAGCTATTGAAACTGAATTTAGCAGTATTTCCGGTTTGGCTCTGATGTGCTTGTTGAGGAAATCGTTGAGAGCTATTCTTGACGGGAATGTTGCTAACAAGAAGATGTTTTGACTTTCAGTGGTTTCTATCACCAGCTTTATCTCAGAAATATTGGTCAATTCTTTAAGCAGTTGGGCTTGTGATTTTACTGCAATCTTTAATTGTATAAGACAAATTAGTTCCATTCCTGCTCTTTGAGGATTCACCAATGCTGTAAAGGCTTTGATGATTTCGTTCTTTTGCAGCCTTGCAACTCGATCCCTAATCGTAGCGTCACTGACTTTCAATTTTCGTGCTACTGTACGAAATGATTGCCTAGCATCGGCTTGCAGCATGTTCAGGATTCGTCGATCCATTGCATCTAGTGCTTCACGATCTTTTTGACGTGTGGGTCTCTCTGACTCTGGTTCTGGATGATATCCAAGGAAATGGATTATTTCGCCACGATATTCAGGATTCAGATGGTACTTGAAGATTGGCTGCTGATTTGTTCTATTTGGTGTGATTATTGAATGGCATTTGAAGCATTGGAATACTAATCGTGGCTCAGAAAAATGTCTTTTACAATCTTGACATTGAACACTATCCTGTACTTGATAGTCTTGCTTCTCTCCTTCTAGGGTTTTCTTACACTTGGGACATTGGAGGATTCCTTTGCTTCCCTTGAAGTCTTCTCGTGGACCAATATGACCACAGGGAAAATGTTCAATAATTTCAGAGCGAACAATTCGGCGGCTTTCACAATGGGGACACATGTGTTGAGGATGAATTTGTGGTGACTGACAGGAACTACAAAGTAATATTGTGTCTACCAATTGCGCTTCAAGGATTCCAGAAGAGAACAACTTCTGGAGTTTTTCAACGGTTTCCTTAATACTTGCTTCTAATAGCATTTCAGCTTCAGGATAACGGAATCCATATGGTGATGTAAAATCAATTGCTGGTTCTAGCTCTTTGATTCGTCCGCCAAGTAGGTCTTTAATGAGTAGCCAAGCACGCTTATCCTCAAGAACTGAAGGCTCAAATTTCAAATATTTACACCATATCGAAATATCGGCAACAGATTATCTTTTATTGATGATGCTGAAATGTTTTTCTCCACATCAACAAAAATCATTA